>NZ_JAFMZG010000046.1:0-3411 GCF_049132125.1 Pseudomonas sp. NFX5 | reverse complement strand
CGAAATTGGGTCTGTAGCTCAGTTGGTTAGAGCGCACCCCTGATAAGGGTGAGGTCGGCAGTTCGAATCTGCCCAGACCCACCAATTTTGTGTGGGAAACGCCTGTAGAAATACGGGGCCATAGCTCAGCTGGGAGAGCGCCTGCCTTGCACGCAGGAGGTCAACGGTTCGATCCCGTTTGGCTCCACCACTACTGCTTCTGCGTTATGAAAGCTTAGAAATGAGCATTCCATCAGTATGATGGTGAATGTTGATTTCTAGTCTTTGATTAGATCGTTCTTTAAAAATTTGGGTATGTGATAGAAAGATAGACTGAACGTTACTTTCACTGGTAACGGATCAGGCTAAGGTAAAATTTGTGAGTGGCTCTTAATTGAGTATGATCGAATTTTCGGCGAATGTCGTCTTCACAGTATAACCAGATTGCTTGGGGTTATATGGTCAAGTGAAGAAGCGCATACGGTGGATGCCTTGGCAGTCAGAGGCGATGAAAGACGTGGTAGCCTGCGAAAAGCTTCGGGGAGTCGGCAAACAGACTTTGATCCGGAGATGTCTGAATGGGGGAACCCAGCCATCATAAGATGGTTATCTTGTACTGAATACATAGGTGCAAGAGGCGAACCAGGGGAACTGAAACATCTAAGTACCCTGAGGAAAAGAAATCAACCGAGATTCCCTTAGTAGTGGCGAGCGAACGGGGACTAGCCCTTAAGTGGCTTTGAGATTAGCGGAACGCTCTGGAAAGTGCGGCCATAGTGGGTGATAGCCCTGTACGCGAAAATCTCTTAGTCATGAAATCGAGTAGGACGGAGCACGAGAAACTTTGTCTGAATATGGGGGGACCATCCTCCAAGGCTAAATACTACTGACTGACCGATAGTGAACTAGTACCGTGAGGGAAAGGCGAAAAGAACCCCGGAGAGGGGAGTGAAATAGATCCTGAAACCGTATGCGTACAAGCAGTGGGAGCCCACTTTGTTGGGTGACTGCGTACCTTTTGTATAATGGGTCAGCGACTTATTTTCAGTGGCGAGCTTAACCGAATAGGGGAGGCGTAGCGAAAGCGAGTCTTAATAGGGCGTCTAGTCGCTGGGAATAGACCCGAAACCGGGCGATCTATCCATGGGCAGGTTGAAGGTTGGGTAACACTAACTGGAGGACCGAACCGACTACCGTTGAAAAGTTAGCGGATGACCTGTGGATCGGAGTGAAAGGCTAATCAAGCTCGGAGATAGCTGGTTCTCCTCGAAAGCTATTTAGGTAGCGCCTCATGTATCACTGTAGGGGGTAGAGCACTGTTTCGGCTAGGGGGTCATCCCGACTTACCAAACCGATGCAAACTCCGAATACCTACAAGTGCCGAGCATGGGAGACACACGGCGGGTGCTAACGTCCGTCGTGAAAAGGGAAACAACCCAGACCGTCAGCTAAGGTCCCAAAGTTATGGTTAAGTGGGAAACGATGTGGGAAGGCTTAGACAGCTAGGAGGTTGGCTTAGAAGCAGCCACCCTTTAAAGAAAGCGTAATAGCTCACTAGTCGAGTCGGCCTGCGCGGAAGATGTAACGGGGCTCAAACCATACACCGAAGCTACGGGTATCACGTAAGTGATGCGGTAGAGGAGCGTTCTGTAAGCCTGTGAAGGTGAGTTGAGAAGCTTGCTGGAGGTATCAGAAGTGCGAATGCTGACATGAGTAACGATAATGGGTGTGAAAAACACCCACGCCGAAAGACCAAGGTTTCCTGCGCAACGTTAATCGACGCAGGGTTAGTCGGTCCCTAAGGCGAGGCTGAAAAGCGTAGTCGATGGAAAACAGGTTAATATTCCTGTACTTCTGGTTATTGCGATGGAGGGACGGAGAAGGCTAGGCCAGCTTGGCGTTGGTTGTCCAAGTTTAAGGTGGTAGGCTGGAATCTTAGGTAAATCCGGGATTCTAAGGCCGAGAGCTGATGACGAGTTACCTTTTAGGTAACGAAGTGGTTGATGCCATGCTTCCAAGAAAAGCTTCTAAGCTTCAGGTAACCAGGAACCGTACCCCAAACCGACACAGGTGGTTGGGTAGAGAATACCAAGGCGCTTGAGAGAACTCGGGTGAAGGAACTAGGCAAAATGGCACCGTAACTTCGGGAGAAGGTGCGCCGGTGAGGGTGAAGGACTTGCTCCGTAAGCCCATGCCGGTCGAAGATACCAGGCCGCTGCGACTGTTTATTAAAAACACAGCACTCTGCAAACACGAAAGTGGACGTATAGGGTGTGACGCCTGCCCGGTGCCGGAAGGTTAATTGATGGGGTTAGCTAACGCGAAGCTCTTGATCGAAGCCCCGGTAAACGGCGGCCGTAACTATAACGGTCCTAAGGTAGCGAAATTCCTTGTCGGGTAAGTTCCGACCTGCACGAATGGCGTAACGATGGCGGCGCTGTCTCCACCCGAGACTCAGTGAAATTGAAATCGCTGTGAAGATGCAGTGTATCCGCGGCTAGACGGAAAGACCCCGTGAACCTTTACTATAGCTTTGCACTGGACTTTGAATTTGCTTGTGTAGGATAGGTGGGAGGCTTTGAAGCGTGGACGCCAGTCTGCGTGGAGCCAACCTTGAAATACCACCCTGGCAACTTTGAGGTTCTAACTCAGGTCCGTTATCCGGATCGAGGACAGTGTATGGTGGGTAGTTTGACTGGGGCGGTCTCCTCCTAAAGAGTAACGGAGGAGTACGAAGGTGCGCTCAGACCGGTCGGAAATCGGTCGTAGAGTATAAAGGCAAAAGCGCGCTTGACTGCGAGACAGACACGTCGAGCAGGTACGAAAGTAGGTCTTAGTGATCCGGTGGTTCTGTATGGAAGGGCCATCGCTCAACGGATAAAAGGTACTCCGGGGATAACAGGCTGATACCGCCCAAGAGTTCATATCGACGGCGGTGTTTGGCACCTCGATGTCGGCTCATCACATCCTGGGGCTGAAGCCGGTCCCAAGGGTATGGCTGTTCGCCATTTAAAGTGGTACGCGAGCTGGGTTTAGAACGTCGTGAGACAGTTCGGTCCCTATCTGCCGTGGACGTTTGAGATTTGAGAGGGGCTGCTCCTAGTACGAGAGGACCGGAGTGGACGAACCTCTGGTGTTCCGGTTGTCACGCCAGTGGCATTGCCGGGTAGCTATGTTCGGAATAGATAACCGCTGAAAGCATCTAAGCGGGAAACTAGCCTCAAGATGAGATCTCACTGGGACCTTGAGTCCCCTGAAGGGCCGTCGAAGACTACGACGTTGATAGGTTGGGTGTGTAAGCGCTGTGAGGCGTTGAGCTAACCAATACTAATTGCCCGTGAGGCTTGACCATATAACACCCAAGCAATTTGACTACTCGAAAGAGCATCAGATTGCGGTGTGTGAAGACGCAATGAACCGAAAGTTCGAGAT
>NZ_JAFMZG010000045.1:0-152656 GCF_049132125.1 Pseudomonas sp. NFX5 | reverse complement strand
GTGATGGGGCGGCTTCGCCACCCAGCGCGGGGCAAGCCCGCTCACCACAGTAATCCCGCTCACCACAACAAGCTGGCTTGCCACAATTTGCCCGTGCTTAAGAAATTGGCGCGTGACTTGCTAGGAACACACACAGAGCAGTCAACGCTGATTGCCCATTCACGACAAAGGCGCCGTGCAATCCCCGTTTCCAACGGAGGGTTGCAGGGCGCTTTTTTGTTGGCGGGCAGAAAAAGTTTCGAGGGTGACGGATGGCAAACCAAAGCGTACGCAGTGTGTGTCCCTATTGTGGTGTGGGCTGCGGCATCATCATGCAGGTCGAGCACAATAAGGTGGTCAAGGTCATCGGTGATAAGGCCCACCCCACCAACTTCGGCCGCCTGTGCACCAAAGGCACCACCTGCGGGCAGGCCATCGCCGAGTCCGGGCGGATGGAAAACGCCTACCTGCGCGAGAAGCGTGACCACGACCCGGTGCGCATCGCCATGGACACCGCCATCAGCGAAACCGCCGGGCGCCTGCGCGGCATCCTCGACAGTCACGGGCCGGATGCCCTGTCCTTTTACGTCTCCGGGCAAATGTCCCTGGAGGCCCAGTACCTGATCAATAAGCTGGCCAAGGGCTTTGTGCGCACCAACAACGTCGAGTCCAACTCGCGGCTGTGCATGGCCAGCGCCGGCAGCGGCTACAAGCTGTCCCTGGGCTCCGACGGGCCGCCGGGCTCCTATGAAGACTTCGACCGCGCCGACCTGTTCTTCGTGATCGGCGCCAATATGGCCGACTGTCACCCGATCCTGTTCCTGCGCATGATGGACCGGATCAAGGCCGGGGCGAAGCTGATCGTGGTCGACCCACGGCGCAGCGCCACGGCGGACAAGGCCGGCCTGTACCTGCCGATCAAACCCGGCACCGACCTCGCCCTGCTCAATGGCCTGTTGCACCTGCTGGTCAAGAACGGCCACACCGACCCCGCGTTCATTGCCGCGTTCACCGAGGGCTGGGAGGCCATGCCCGGCTTTCTCGAGGACTACCCGCCGCACACGGTCGCCGAGATCACCGGCCTGGCGGAAGCGGATATCCGCCAGGCCGCCGACTGGATAGGCGCCGCCGCCGAGTGGATGAGCTGCTGGACCATGGGCCTCAACCAAAGCACCCACGGCACTTGGAACACCAACGCGCTGTGCAACCTGCACCTGGCCACCGGCGCCATCTGCCGCCCCGGCAGCGGGCCGTTTTCCCTCACCGGCCAACCCAATGCCATGGGCGGCCGTGAGATGGGCTACATGGGCCCGGGCCTGCCGGGGCAGCGCTCGGTGCTGGTGGAAGCCGACCGCGCATTTATCGAAGACCTCTGGCAGATCCCCCCAGGCAGCCTGCCGCGCCAGGTCGGCGGCGGCACCGTGGCGCTGTTCGAGCAGATGAGCGCCGGGCAGATCAAGGCCTGCTGGATCATCTGCACCAACCCGGTGGCCAGCGCGCCCAATCGCCGCAAGGTCATCGAAGGCCTGCAAGCCGCCGACCTGGTGATCACCCAGGACGCCTTCCTCGACACCGAGACCAACCGCTACGCCGACATCCTGCTGCCCGGCGCGCTGTGGGCCGAGGCCGAAGGGGTGATGATCAACTCCGAGCGCAACCTGACCCTGATGCAAAAAGCCGTCGAACCACCGGGCCAGACCTTGCCCGATTGGCAGATCATCGCCAGGGTCGCTTGCGAGATGGGCTTTGCCGAAGCCTTCACCTATGCCAGTGCCGCCGAGGTCTTCGACGAGATCAAGCGCGCCTGGAACCCCAAGACCGGCTATGACATTCGCGGCGCCAGCCATCAACGGCTGCGCGCGCAACCGCTGCAATGGCCCTGCGCTTCAGACGCGGGCGCCGACCGCAACCCGATCCGCTACCTGAATACAGGCACGCTCAGATTCGCCACCGAGAACGGCAAGGGCCAGTTCCTGGCGCGCCCGCATATGCCGCCGGCGGAGATGCCGGATGAGGCCTTCCCTTTCGTGCTCAACACCGGGCGTTTGCAGCACCAGTGGCACACCCTGACCAAGACCGGCAAGGTCGCCACCCTGAACAAACTCAACCCCGGCCCCTTCGTCGAACTGCACCCCGAAGACGCCGCCAGCCTGGGCATCCAGGACAAGGACCGCGTGGAGGTGCGCTCCTCCCGCGGGCGTGCCGTACTGCCTGCGGTGGTCACCGACCGCGTGCGGCCGGGCAACTGTTTTGCGCCTTTCCACTGGAACGATGTATTTGGCGAAAACCTGGCGATCAACGCGGTGACCAACGACGCGGTCGATCCGATTTCCCTGCAACCCGAGTTCAAGTTCTGTGCCGTCGCCCTGGCCCGGGTCGAGTTGATCGATCACCAGTTTCTCGATGGGCCGGTCTCGCAAGACTTGCCCCCCTTAGTAGAGGACCTCACCCTGTCGCGCCTCGACGCCTTCGCCGATATTGCCGGCCTCCGTAACGTGCCGGCGCCGACACTGAGCGACAGCGAGCGTACTTACCTGGCAGGTTTCCTCAGCGGTCTGCGCTCCGAGGCCGGGCGCCTGGCAGCGGGTGTGCCGGTGATGCCAACCCATGCGCCGCTGACCAAGGATTCCCGACTGTGGCTGGACGGTTTGCTCGGCGGATTGTTCAGCCGCGCAGACGTCAGCGCCATCGCCGCAACGCCCTCCCCGGCCGTCACCCTGTTATGGGCCTCCCAGACCGGCAACGCCGAAGCCCTCGCCGAGCGATTCGCCAAGCGCCTGCGCGACGCCGGTATCAGCGTCGAGCTCAGCGCGATGGCGGATTTCCCGGCCAGCAAACTGGCGAGCACACAAAACCTGGCGCTGATCAGCAGTACCTTCGGCGACGGCGACCCGCCGGACAATGGCGAAGGCTTCTGGCACAGCCTCAGCACCGCCGAGATGCGCCTGGAGTCGCTGCGCTTTGCGGTACTGGCCCTGGGCGATCCGAATTACGACCAGTTCTGCAAGCACGGCAAACGCCTTGACCAGCGCCTGCTGGAGCTGGGCGCGACCCGCCTGCTGGAGCGCGTGGATTGCGACACCGAATTCGAAGAGCGCGCCGATGCGTGGCTGGCCCAATTCCAACAGACCCTCCACCCGGCAAAGCCCGTAGCCCCGGTAACACCCGCCACACCGGCCGGCAAAACCAAGCTGCATGGCTCACGGCTGCTGCTCAACCGGCACCTGAACCCGCAGAGCACCCACAAGGAAACCCGCCAGTTCGCCCTGGACCTGACCGACTCCGGGCTGAGCTATGAAGCCGGTGATGCCTTGGGAGTAATGCCGCGCAACTGCCCGGAACTGGTCAACGAACTGCTCGACCTGACGCGCCTGGATGCCAGTGCCTGCGTGAACATCGACACCTTCGGCGATGTACCGCTGCACCAGGCATTGACCCAGCGTTTCGAAATCGCCCGCCCCAGCAGCGACACCCTCGCCTTTATCGCCGAGCGCAGTGCCAACCCAGGCCTTAAGCGCCTGCTGAGCCCCGAGCACAAGACCGAACTGCAGGCTTGGCTGTGGGGCCGGCAACTGGTGGATGTGCTGCACGAGTACCCCATCGATTGCTCGGCGGACGAACTGCTCGGCACCCTCAAGCGCCTGCAACCACGTTTGTATTCAATCGCCTCCAGCGCCAAGGCCTACCCACAGGAAGTGCACCTCACCGTGGCCGCCGTGCGTTATGGCAAGCGCAAGGGCGTGTCCTCGACCTTCCTCGCCGACCGCGCCGCAGACAGCGAGGTGCCGTTGTTCGTGCAGCCGTCCAAGCACTTCCGCACACCGGCCGACGGCGACGTACCGATGATCATGATCGGCCCCGGCACCGGTGTGGCGCCGTTCCGCGCGTTTTTGCAGGAACGTCGGGCCCAGGGGCACCAGGGCCGCAACTGGCTGTTCTTCGGCGAGCAGCACGCGGCCAGCGACTTCTATTACCAGGATGAACTGCAAGGCATGCAGCGCGACGGCCTGCTCACCCACCTGAGCCTGGCGTTCTCCCGCGACCAGGCGCAAAAGATCTACGTACAGGACCGCATCCACGAACAGGGTGCCGAGCTGTGGCGCTGGTTGCAGGACGGCGCCAGGCTGTATATCTGCGGGGATGCCAGCCATATGGCCAAGGATGTCGACCAGGCGCTGCGCCAGGTCGCGCAAACCCACGGCGGGCTTGGCGTTGAGGGCGCAGTGGAGTACTGGCGCCAGTTGAGCGAACAGAAGCGTTACCTGCGTGATGTCTACTGATTGGATACAGAACAATAAGCACTTTGTATTGTGTACAAAAAACCCTAAAGATTTACCGGCACCGGGCCGAAACAGCAGTGATAGCAAATCGCCGCGCTGTTTTTCCTGAGCGGACGATTTGACCACCCTCTGCGCTGATGGTCGTCTCGATGAAAATAAAAAATAAGCTGGTGCTGGCATTTGTCTCTGTGGCGTTTATTCCGGTAAGCCTGGTGGCCGTGATCTCCGTGATGAACACACGGACCCAGGCGGTGGATCAGTTCATCGATGGCAGCACCCGGGAAATCCGCCAGATCGACGGCAATATCCGCCAGTTCTTCGACGGCACACTGCAGAACGTCGATCAAATGGCCACCGATCCTGTATACACCGCCGTGGACTCTCTGAAGAATTACCAGCCTGCCGATGCAGCCAGCCAGCCGATGCCGGCGGCGGCGCAGGATGTGATCAAGCGCTTTGCACGCTTCGGCGCCACGCACCCGGCCGCCGCGATCCTGTCCATCGGCCTGGAAGACGGTACCTACGCCAAATGGCCGGATGACCCGCAGTTGGCCAAGTACGATCCACGCACGCGCCCCTGGTACAAGGCCGCGATGGCCAGCCCCGGCAAGACCGTGCGCACGCCGGCTTACTACTACGACAAAGACGACGTGGCGCTGGTGGGCACTGCCCGGGCGCTGCTGGATAACGCCGGCAAGGCCAAGGGCGTGTTCGTGGTCAGCGTGTCGCTGAAGAACCTCACCGAACTGGTCAAGAGCATCAAGCTCGGCGAAAGCGGCTACGTGATGCTGATCGAAGACGGCGTGGTGCTGGTCGACCCGCGCGACGCCGCCCACAGTTTCAAGCCGCTCAAGGACCTGGGCGCCGCCTATGCGCACCTGGCCGAGACGTCCCAGGGTTCTACCGAGGTGGAAATCGACGGCGTGCGCTACATGGCCAACGTGTGGACCTCTCCCGGCCTGGGCTGGCGCTATATCGGCCTGATCGAGCACCGCGAAGTGATGGCCGAAGCCACGCGCATGACCTACCTCACAGCGGTCATCGTCGGCGTGCTGGTGCTGATCTTCGGCGTGCTTGCGGCGGCGTTTTCCAAGGTGATCGTCAAGCCCATCGGCCAGGTCAGCAGCGGCTTGCAGTCGATTGCCGAGGGCGAAGGCGACCTGCGCCACGCACTGCAGGTGCAGGGCAAGGATGAAACCGCCGAACTGGCCGGCTGGTTCAACAAGTTCCTCGCCGCGATTCGCCAATTGATCCAGCACATCGGCGCGGCCTCGGCCAATTTGCACAACGCCTCCAAGGTCAACAGCGAAGTCGCACATAACATGAACGAAGCCGCCGGGCGCCAGCGCGAGGCGGTGGAACTGGTGTCCACCGCGTTCAACGAAATGGTCGCCACCGCCAACGAAGTCGCCCGCTCCTGCAGCAGTGCGGCAGAGTCGGCGGAGAACGGCCATCGCCGCGTGGCCGAGGGCAAGCAGCAGATCGAAGTCACCACCGATAACGTCAACCGCCTGGGCCGCCGCCTGACCGAATCGTCCGACGCCATGGTCGAACTCGAAGCCGGCAGCCGCAGCATCAACCAGATCATCGGCACCATCCGTGCGATTGCCGAACAGACCAACCTGCTGGCCCTCAACGCCGCCATCGAGGCTGCCCGTGCCGGTGACCAGGGCCGTGGTTTTGCCGTGGTCGCCGACGAGGTGCGCGCGTTGGCCAAGCGCACCTCCGACTCCACCGGCGAGATCGAGCACCTGCTCGGCACCCTGGAAAACAAGACCCAGGAAGTCACGCAAAAAATGGGCAGTTGCCTGGACCTGTCACGGGCCAGTGTGTCGTCCATCGAAAGCGCGCGGGACAGCTTTGAAGGCATCCAGCTGTCGGTCAACGAAATCCGCGACCAGAACCTGCAAATCTCCGCCGCCGCGGAGGAACAACACAGCGTGGCCGAAGAGATCAACCGGCATATCCAGCAGATCTACGACGAGGCACGCCTGGTGGAAAGCCTGGCCAACTCGGCGCAGGACGACTCGGGGCGCCTGTCGAACCTGTCGGATGAGCTGAATGGCCTGGTGGGGCGCTTCAAGTCCTGATGAATGCCGCGATCTGTTGCCACATCGCCTGCGGGTTGGAATACATCGGGAAGTGCCCGCACGTCGCAATGGGCGCCAGGCGCACACCGTTAGCCTGGATGTGCGGCAGGTAGGACAGCCCGGCGTTCTGCGCGCCGTACATGAACAGCTTGGGGCATGGCAGGCCGAGGAACTTGTCCATCAGGTCGGCGTTATCGGAAAGCGTCACCATCGATTGGAAAATCCCGCGCACCGCGCCGGCGCGGACCTTGTGGCGCAAGCTCGCTGAATACAGGGCGCTGGCATACGCCGGCGCCTGGCGGGTGCGTTCGATGAAGGCGCTGAAGAACACCTCCGGGTCATCCGCCGGGTAGTCGACGATCTGGCGACTGAGAAAGCAGTCTTGCGCGGCGATATTGCCTTCGATATCGGTGAAACTCAGGACACGGCCAGGGAAACGGTGCGCCAGCAGCAAGGCCGTCAACCCGCCCATGGAGTGGCCGACCAGGTGGAAACGTTCGATCTGGAAGTGCTCCAGCACCTGCAAGGCGGTTTCGAGCAGGAACGGGATGCTGATTGCCCCCAGGTCGGCGCATTCACTTTCGCCACAGCCGGGCGCGTCATACGCAACAAAGGGATGCCCGTCGAAAGCCGGGTGCAGGACGATATCGGCGTAGTCTTCCTTGGTGGAGCCAAAGCCGTGCAGGAACAGGATCGGCGCGTGCTCGCCGGAGCGATACAGGGCGGCGATATCCAGCGATACGCCATCTACCGTCAGCGGCAGACGGGTGTGAGTGAACGACATGGCGAGGGCTCCTTGAACACAAAGGCGGCCAATTTCAAGGGTTTCCCTGCGCGTGTAAATGACCGATTGCAGAACGTTTTCATACGCCAATCGTATGAGCCTGGAATTGTGCGACCAGTTCTGTGACTAACGGGTTTGGCCTTTGCGAGTTCCAGGCGACCGCCGTCGTCACGACGTTGAGCTTCTGGGTCAAGGCCCGCAGCACCACGTTATCCGGGGCGAGTTTTTTCAACGAGGCCGGCACCAGCGCGATGCCCTGGCCGCAGCTGACAAAGGCAATCTGCGAGGCCACCGAACGCACCTCATGCAGCACCCGCGGCGAGAACCCGCTGGCGCGGCACGTGGCGATCAGGTTGTCGAAGTACACCGGGCTGACCTTGCGCGAAAACATCACCAAAGGCTCGCTGGCCAGGCTCGACAGGCTGATGCGCGTGCGCGACGCCAGCGGGTGATCGCCGGGCAGCGCCACCATCAGGCGGTCCTCGCGCAACGGCAAGGACTGGATCGCCGGGCCGAGGTCGCCGTCCAATCGCGCAAACGCCAGGTCGATATCCCCCGCCTCCAGCGCCGGTACCGCCTCCACGCTGTCGATCTCGCGCACCGATACGGTGAGCTGGGGGTATCGCTGCTTGAGCAGGTCGATCAAGCCAGGCAACACATCAAACATCGCCGTGGAAATCGCGCCAATGGTGAGCATGCCCGACTGCCCCGCCACCGCCTCCTCCACCGCCAGCTCCAGGCGCTCCAACTGTTCGGCGAACTTGCGCACCGCCGGCAGGATCGCCGCACCCACCGGCGTCAACTTGGCGCCCCGCCGCGAACGCTCGAACAACGTGACCTTGAGCGCCTGCTCCAGCACCTGGATCTGCTCGCTCAACGGCGGCTGCGACATACCCAGGCGCTTGGCGGCACGGCCGAAGTTCTGTTCTTCGGCCACGGCGAGGAACAGCCAGAGGTGGCGAATAAGGCGGAAGTTGATCATGGGAGTTCCATAGGCTTGACGTATGAAAGGTCAGGTTTAACGCTAATAAACCTATAATCTTTGGATAAGCCTTATGGCGCAAGCACAGCCCCACATTTTTAATCCGCTACGTACGTAGGAAGGACGGTGGGTGAAGCCATCCAATCCAGAAAAGCCCGAAGCCGCGCGGTGAAGTTTTCCATCGTGGCGCCAGGGTTCCTGGCCTCAAAGAGAAAGAACGCAAGGTGAGTGACCCGCTGCGGATACCCCCGGACGAACATCGCCACATGCTCTTCGAGGGTGAGGGGCCATGTCGACGCATCTTCCGAAAGCAATACATGGGTGGACCTGATCAGCTTGCGTGAAGCCTCGCGCTGCAAGCGAAGTCGCTGCACCTCGGTGTCGGCGCACGCGATGCGCGTGAGGTACGTGCTCAATACGGCGTGAAAATCACCATTTACCGCCAGCGCGATGTCACGGGATGGCCGAAACCGTTCGAAATGCACTGACAGATCATTGCCCCACAGGCAGCGGCACTGGTGTTTGAGCCAGAAGCCCCACCTGTTGCGGTTTTCCGCCGCCAGTACTTGCGCGCGGTGGCCGATATCGAAATCCACCTTGGTGACAAGGGGGTGCCGCTGCTCCAGCGCACGCCGGACTGCCTCCAGCCGGGCCAATAGCTCCGCGGTTGCCGGCTCGCGCAGCACCAGGGTGAGGTCGAGGTCGGAAACGCCGGGAATGGCGTCGCCCCTTGCGACACTGCCATAGAGATAGAGACCGTCCAGGCCCAGGTCGTCCGTCGAGAGCGACGCGCAGACATCCGCCAGCAACGGCTGGTATTCAAGCTGCACGGGGGTGTCGGGAACGGTGAGGATAAAACCGTCCGCGTCGATGCCCGCAGAAGGCGTACTCATGGGCGATACACCTCGATCACCAGCCCTTCCGCCTCACTCGGCACGCAGAAATGCCGGGTGATCAGGTCGAACTCGGCATCCGTCGCCGCGAAATCATGATCGCCCTGGGCATTGCGCGCATGCAGCCTTGCGCGGCAGGTGGCGTCGTCCAGCTCGAGGTAATGCAGGCGGTGCGGCACCTTGGCGGCCTGCGCCAACCCCAGCAGCCATTCGCGATTGGCCAGGGTATTGGCGGGAAAATCCAGCACCACGTTGACGCCGGATTCAAGCAGGTTGATCACCAGCGGGCCCAACACCCCGCGAATACGCTGGGCACAGCGCAGGTAGTCGGCGATCGAGAGGATTTCACCGGGGTACAACTGGGCGAGCCAGGTGTCTTCGCTGAGCAGGATGGCGGCGTGTTCGGCCACCAGGGTCTTGGCCAGTGTCGACTTGCCCGAGGCGATCTTGCCGCACAGCAGGTGCAGGGTTGGCATGGGGACGGCTCCTTATGTGAAGCCTTGAGCATGCCAGCTTTCCGGCTGGTTCTTAATATTTCGACACGAATTATGCTGAACTATCTGACAGGTAAGGCGTTCATTTCCTATGCGCAGCCCCGACCAGGGGCGTTGTACAACAAGGAGCCGCCTTACCATGACAACCCTTCCCGCCTACCGATACACGCCGGGGCCGCTGCATGCGACCTTGCTGGCCGGCACCGTGCCGCTGTTTCTTGGTGCCTTGCTCAGCGACATTGCCTACACCCAGACCTACCAGATTCAATGGGCCAACTTTGCGTCCTGGTTGATTGCCGGTGCTCTGGTGTTCTGTGGGTTCGCGTTCCTGTTTGCGCTGGTCAACCTGCTTCGCGCCGAGCGCAAGGCGGGGCAACCCACGCGGTATGTCCTGCTGCTGTTAGCCACCTGGGTATTAGGGCTGGTCAATGCCTTTCAACATGCCAAGGATGCCTACGCCTCAATGCCTGCCGGGCTGATCATGTCGGCCGTCGTCTTGCTGCTGACACTGGCGGCCACCTGGACCGGCCTGCGCTCGGGAGGTGCCAAATGAAAACGTCCCACACACTGAGCGTATTGAGCGCCGCGCTGTTGCTGAGCGCCTGCGGCGGCGAAGGTGACAAGACCCAGGCCCGTGGCCCCGACCCCACGTTGCCGGAGCAACAAAGCAGCCTGTTGCCGAGCATGAAGATCGCCGAGCCTACCCCATGGGGCGATCAGAAACCCAAGGTCCCTGACGGCTACAGCGTCACGGCCATCGCCACCGACCTGGCCATCCCGCGCCAGACGTTGGTGCTGCCCAACGGTGACATCCTGATCGCCGAAGGCCGTGGCGGCAGTGCGGCCAAGCTCAAGCCCAAGGATGTGATCGCCAGCGTGATCAAGGCCCAGGGCAACACCAAGGTAAAAGGCGGCAACCGCCTGACGCTGCTGCGCGATGCCGACGGTGACGGCACCTATGAGTTGAAGACGGTGTTCGCCGACAACCTCAACGCGCCCTACGGCCTGGCGTTTGCCGATGGCAAGCTCTACGTGGCCAACCAGGATGCGCTGGTGCGCTTCGACTACACCGATGGCCAGACCAAGGCCAGCGGCGCACCGGTGAAAGTCACCGACCTGCCGGCGCAGATCAACCATCACTGGACCAAGTCCCTGGCGGTGAGTGCCGATGGACGCCAGTTGTATGTGGGGATCGGCTCCAACAGCAACGTGACCGAACGTGGCATGGAAGTGGAAATCGACCGCGCCATGGTCTGGCAGATCGACGCCGCCACCGGCGCGCACAAACCATACGCCACCGGCCTGCGCAACCCGACGGCGCTGACCATCCAACCCGACTCCGGGCAACTGTGGACGGTGGTCAACGAACGCGACGAACTCGGCCCCGACCTGGTGCCCGACTACCTGACGTCGGTGAAAGAAGGTGCGTTCTACGGCTGGCCCTACAGCTATTGGGGCCAGAACGTCGACCCGCGCGCGCAACCGCAGAACCCGGCCAAAGTCGCCGCCGCGATCAAGCCCGACTACAGCCTGGGCTCCCACGTGGCCGCACTCGGCGTGGACTTTTCCATCCCGGCCATGGGCGAGCAATTTGCCGACGGCGTATTCGTCGGCGAGCACGGCAGCTGGAACCGCGACAACCCGGTGGGCTACAAGGTGATCTTCGTGCCGTTCAGTAATGGCAAGCCATCGGGTGAGCCGATTGATTTCGCCACCGGCTTTCGCGGTGACGACGGCAAGACCCGTGGGCGCCCGGTGGGGGTGACGGTGGACCCGAAAGGCGCGCTGATCATCGCCGACGACCTGGCCAATACCGTGTGGCGGGTGACGCGCAAGCCATAGCGGCATATGACAGGGGCGGCGACGCCCCTGTCAGCCTTCATCCTGCAATTGCACCTCCAGCCAGTCGAGCAACGCCATGACTTCAGCGCGGATGTCCTCTCCCTGCTGCCGATAAACCGATAGCGCCTGGGGCAAATGCACACTCTCGACACAGGGCCTTACCAGCGCCCCGCTGTCAATCAACCGGCTCGCCGTACGCCGCCAGCCCATGGCGATCCCATGCCCCTCCACCGCCGCCTGCAACATCAGCGGGTAGCTATCGAAGGTCGCACCGCGCACCTCCCCGCCCAAGGCCTGGCCGAACACCTGCAACCAGCTGTCCCACTCCATCAGGTGCGGAGGATGGGAGCTGTGGTGCAACAAGGTGCGCGACTGCAACCCGGCGAGCGACAGCGGTAGTTTGCTGTCCAGATAGCCGGGGCTGCACACCGGGAACACTTCGTCGGCGGCGGTGAACATCAGCGGATGGCTGCCACTCGCGCGCCCGGTACTTTGCAAGGCCACGTCGAAGTGGCTGGTGAACTCCGTCAGGGGTCGGGTGGAGGTCACCACCTGGATTTCGATGTGCGGGTATTGCTGGTGGAACGTCGACAAGCGCGGCATCAGCCAATAAAACGCTTCGCACAACTGGCACAGCAACACCACGCGATGACTGTTGGGTCCCCCCCGCAGGCTGGTGGCACTCTCACTGATGCTGCGCAGCGCTTCGCCGACCACCTTGCTCAGTTCCCGCCCCTCTTGGGTGAGGAACACCGCTCGGTTGCGCCGACTGAACAGCTTCACCCCCAGGTTGTCTTCCAGCCCGCGAATCTGGCGGCTGATGGCAGCCTGGGTGATGTGCAGCTCATCGGCCGCCTTGGAGAAACTGCCCAGGCGTGCCGCCGCTTCAAACGGCAACAGGCTGGCCAGGGGCGGCAGGGTCTTGCCAAGTGTATTCATAATCTGAGGTTATACATCCACGGCCGAGAACTCGTTTGTAGCACACCCGCATGACTGGGCACCATGGATCCATTACCTCAATGGATGCCCCCAGATGAACGCTGCACAGACCTCCATTGCCGTCGGCGTGCTGCTCGCGATTGTTGCCACACTGGGCTGGGCGCTGAACTTCATCGCGCCCTACGTCACTGGCGGCTACAGCCTTTATGACCTGATGGCCGTGCGGTTTTTGATCGCAGGCGTGCTGGGCGGCACGGGTGTGCTGCTATGCCGGGCACAACTGCGCACGCTCAGGCCCGCCCAGCGATGCCTCGCTGCCGCCCTCGGGGCGGTGGGTTGCCTGGGCTACGGCCTGTGCATCGCTGCCGGCGTGATGTTCGGCGGCCCGGTCATGACCCCGGCGTTTATCGGCACGGTGCCGGTATTGTTGGCTCTGGTGGGTAACGCCAGCACCCGGACAGTCCCATGGCGCCGACTGGCAGCCCCCCTGGCATGCCTCACGACGGGCCTCGTGCTGTCGAACATCAGCAGCTTTCATCAACCTGCATTGGATACAAGCGCCTGGTTGGCGGGGCTGTTTTTTTCCCTGAGTGCGGTCGCCCTCTGGTTGTGGTTCAGCGTGATCAACCAACGGCAACTGACGCACCTCGCGGCGCAGGCAACCGGCCTCTGGACCGCACTGATGATGGTGGGCGCCGGTGTCGCCACGTTGTGCCTGCTGCCGTTCATCCAGGCACTTGGCTTGTTCACGCTGCCGACGCTCGGCTTCGGCCTTTCCCAGGCAGGCCCGCTCTATGCCTGGGCCCTGATCATTGCGGTGATGTCGACCCTCGTCGGCGCCTGGGCCTGGAACGCCGCGACCCGACGCCTGCCGATGGTGCTCAGCGGCCAATTGATCGCCCTCGAATCCCTCTTCGCCACCCTGCTCGGCCTGGGGTTCCACGGGCGCTGGCCCACACTCATGGAAGCCGCGGGCCTGAGCGCGGTGCTGATCGGCGTGGTCATGGCGATTCGAATCATATTGACGAGCCCCCAGGCGACGGCCGGTGCAGGGAGGACGGTGACCGTCGAGCAAAGCCATTGACATGGTTGCCTGAAGCAACAATATAATTGCCTCAGGCAACCATTCGAGCATTCGCCATGTCCACTCCCCTGCTTGTGGAACGCGCCGGCATCGTGCGCGGCTTCAATCGCTTCTACACCCACCAGATCGGCGTGCTGCAGGAACACCTGCTGCACAGCGACTATTCCCTGACTGAAATTCGGGTGATGTACGAGCTGTCCTCCCGTGGCGACCTCACCAGCGCCGACCTGTGCCAGATGCTCAGCCTCGACGCGGGTTACCTGAGCCGCCTGACCAGTGGCTTCGAGAAAAGCGGCCTGATCCAGAAAGTCCGCTGCGCCACCGATGCGCGCGCGGTGCAATTGCACCTCACCGATCTCGGTCGCGCGGTCCTGGCGCCGCTGGAACAGCAGACCCAGGATGAAGTCATCGCCCTGCTCGAGAGCCTGCCCGAACCCCAGCAGCAGCAATTGACCGACGCCATGCAACGCATCCAGGCCCTGTTGCAAGGCAGCCCGTCGAGCTACCTGCTGCGCGATCCACGCCCCGGGGATATGGGCCTGGTGGTGCAGCGGCAAGCCGCGCTGTATGCCCGCGAATACCATTGGAACTGGGAGTTTGAAGCGCTGGTGGCGGAGATCGTCGCCAAGTACCTGCGCGAGTTCGACCCGGCGCGGGAGCACTGCTGGATCGCGGAGAAGGATGGCGAGGTGGTGGGTTCGGTGTTCGTCGTGCGCCATGACGATACAACCGCCAAGCTGCGCATGCTCTACGTGGATGCGAGTGCGCGGGGCCTGGGCATCGGCCAGCGCCTGGTGGACGAATGCCTGCGCTTTGCCCGCGATGCCGGCTACACCCGCATGATGCTGTGGACCATGAGCGCCCTGACCGATGCGCGCAAGCTCTACCAGAAAGCCGGTTTCGAGTTGGTGGAAGAAGAGCCGACCTTGAGTTTCGGCAAGCAGCTGGTCAGCCAGACCTGGGCGCGCGCGTTGTAGAAAAGACGCTTGAAGGAATGGGTCTCGACACAACGTTATGGGTGATTCGACGGACCTGTGGCGAGCGGGCTTGTCCCGCGTTGGGCTGCGCAGCAGCCCCTAAACCAGGCGCAGCGGAGTGCCTGATACAACGCATCCGTCTTTATTAGGGGCGCTTCGCACCCCAACGCGGGCGGTGCGACGATTCGACAAGCCCGCTCACCACAGAGGTAGCGGGTCTGGGTTTACAGGTCCGTGATTTCCTTGTGGCGCGGCACCAGGGTCTTCATCACGCTCCACGCCACCAGGTACGCCAGCGCACAGATCGCGAACATGATCATGTAGCCGGTGTGGATGTCATTGATGGACTTGTAGTAGTCGAACACCCAGCCGCCGATCTTGGTCATCACCACACCGCCGATGCCGCCGGCCATGCCGCCGATGCCGACCACCGAGGCCACGGTTTTCTGCGGGAACATGTCGGACACGGTGGTGAAGATGTTGCACGACCACGCCTGGTGCGCCGAGGCGCCGACGCCGATCAGCAATACCGGGACCCAGAAGCTGATGTAGCCCAACGGTTGCGCCAGCAACACCACCAACGGGAACAGCGCGATCACCAGCATGGCTTTCATCCGGCCGTCATAGGGGGCATCGCCACGGGCCATGAAGTAGCTGGGGAACCAGCCGCCGCCGATGCTGCCGACCATGGTCATGCTGTACAGCACGGCCAGCGGCATGACGATATCGGCGCCTTTCATGCCGTATTGCGCCGACAGGTAGGTAGGCAGCCAGAACAGGAAGAACCACCACACGCCATCGGTCATGAACTTGCCGAAGGCAAACGCCCAGGTCTGGCGGTAGGTGAGCAACTTGAACCACGAGACTTTTTTCTGTACCGCGCCTGCAAACGGCGGGATAGAGGGCTGCTGCGCCTGGTCGCTGCGGATATAGGCCAGCTCTTCGGCCGACAGGCGTTTCTGCTGCTCCGGCTTCTCATACACCGCCGCCCAAACCGCCACCCACACAAAGCCCAGCATGCCGATAACCATAAAGGCCGCTTCCCAGCCCCACATCCCGGCGATCAGGGGCACGCAGATCGGCGCCAGGATCGCGCCGACGTTGGCGCCGGAGTTGAAGATCCCGGTGGCCAGCGAGCGTTCTTTCTTGGGGAAATATTCGGCGGTGGCCTTGATCGCAATCGGGAAGTTACCCGCCTCGCCAATCGCCAGCACGGCCCGGGACAGCATGAAGCCGGCGATGGACACGGGGATCACCGCCAGGCCGAACGCGGCGCTGACCGCCGCGATGCCCTCGCCCATCGGCACCGAGAACGCATGCATGATGGCGCCGGTGGACCAGACCGCAATCGCGATCACGTAGGCGGCCTTGGTGCCGATCTTGTCGACAAACCGCCCGGCAAACAGCATGGAAATCGCATACACAAACTGGAACACCGCCGCGATATTGGCGTAATCGGTGTTGCTCCAGCCAAATTGCGTCGACAACTGCGGCGCAAGCAGGCTGAGCACCTGGCGGTCGAGGTAGTTGACGGTGGTCGCGAAAAACAACATCGCGCAGATGGTCCAGCGATAGTTGCCTACAGCTTGGCCAACGCGCTGGGCGTTGATGGGCTCGATCAAGTTCATGGCATCACTTTTTATTTTTGTTAGGTAGGACATATGTAACGTCATATGTCGTCGTACAACTGTGGCTTTTATATCGGGCTACCTACCCGCTGTCAATCTGAAAGATTACGGCTTTTGCGGGCTATCTCACGGGTGTGAAAAGTGTCAGGCGCGGCTAGGTTGTAGGACGACAAACGCGCATGACCGTGGCGAGCGGGCTTTTTGTGGTGAGCGGGCTTGCCCCGCGCTGGGCTGCGAAGCGGCCCCAAAACCAGGCACTGCGGTTTGTCTGATGGAACACAGTGATCTTGATTGGGGCCGCTTCGCAGCCCAACGCGGGGCAAGCCCGCTCACCACAGAATGCCGGATCGCCACAGGGTAGGTGCTCCCCCCCAAACCCAGGCCATTGCACGCAAATTGCGCCCCACGCAAAAAAACGCAAATAGCGGTGAATTATTTCATGTCCGCTTGTATCTGAACTGACAGAGCGGTGCCATTGCAACGATGGCACCTCCCCTGTTCTGTTTTAGAGTGGTCCGCATGAAATTACGTAAGAAAAGCGTCAAGCCCATCGGTTTGAAAGACATCACCATTGTTGACGACGCCAAGATGCGCAAGGCGATCACCGCCGCCGCACTGGGTAACGCCATGGAGTGGTTCGACTTTGGTGTCTACGGGTTTGTCGCCTATGTATTGGGCAAGGTGTTCTTCCCCGACGCCTCCCCCAGCGTACAAATGATCGCGGCACTGGCGACGTTCTCCGTGCCGTTCCTGATTCGTCCCCTGGGCGGCCTGTTCTTCGGCGCGCTGGGCGATAAATACGGACGCCAGAAAGTCCTCGCCGCGACCATTGTGATCATGTCGCTGAGCACCTTCGCCATCGGCCTGATCCCCGGGTACGCCTCCATCGGCATCTGGGCGCCGATCCTGCTGCTGCTGTGCAAAATGGCCCAGGGCTTCTCGGTGGGCGGTGAATACACCGGCGCCTCGATCTTCGTCGCCGAATATGCGCCGGACCGCAAGCGCGGTTTCCTCGGCAGCTGGCTGGACTTCGGCTCCATCGCCGGTTTCGTCCTCGGTGCCGGTGTCGTGGTGCTGATCTCCAGCGTGCTGGGCGAAGCCGACTTCGAGGCCTGGGGCTGGCGCCTGCCGTTCTTCCTGGCCCTGCCCCTGGGCATGATCGGCCTGTACCTGCGCCATGCGCTGGAAGAAACCCCGGCGTTCCAACAGCATGTCGACAAGCTCGAACAGGGTGACCGCGAAGGCCTGACCCATGGCCCGAAAGTGTCATTCAAGGAGATCGCCACCAAGCACTGGCGCAGCCTGCTGACTTGCATCGGCATCGTCGCGGCCACCAACGTGACGTACTACATGCTGCTCACGTACATGCCGAGCTACCTGTCCCATAACCTGCACTACTCCGAAAACAGCGGCGTGCTGATCATCATCGCGATCATGGTCGGCATGCTGTTCGTGCAGCCGTTCATCGGTTTTGTAAGCGACAAGATCGGCCGCAAGCCCTTCATCATCGCCGGCAGCATCGGCCTGCTGTTCCTGGCCATTCCGGCCTTTATGCTGATTACCAGCGGCAAGACCGGCCTGATCTTCGCCGGCTTGCTGATCCTGGCCGTCGTGCTTAACTTCTTCATCGGCGTCATGGCGTCCACGCTGCCGGCGATGTTCCCCACGCACCTGCGCTACAGTGCCTTGGCCAGTGCGTTCAACGTCTCCGTATTGATCGCCGGCGTCACCCCTACCGCGGTGGCCTGGCTGGTGGAAAGCACCAACGACCTGTACATGCCCGCCTACTACCTGATGGTGTTTGCGGTGGTCGGCCTGATCACCGGCCTGACCATGAAGGAAACCGCCAACAAACCCCTGCGCGGCGCCGCACCGGCTGCGTCGGACATGGAAGAAGCGAAGGAGTTGCTGCAGGAGCATCACGACAATATCGAGCAGAAAATCGAAGACATCGACGCCGAGATTGCCGAACTGGAAGCCAAGCGCCAGAACCTGGTGCAGCAGCATCCGCGTATCAATTAAGACCTGACCAAGCGTGGTGGCAAGGGCCGCCACGCCAGTGGAGTGTTCAACCATGCTTCCAAGCTTCACCGCCGCACACGCGTTACTCAGCGCCGACGAACGCGCTGCCATCGCCGAAATCGAAGCCACCACCAGCATCCTGCAATTGGTCACCCGCCTGACGGGCATGCGCTTTGCCGGCATCGCCAAGTTCACTGACCTGGAATGGATTGTCTGTTCAGCGCACGACCCCTTCGACATGGGCATTCATGCCGATGACGTGCTCGACCTGGAAACCACCCTGTGCAGCGAGTTCTGCATCAACCCGCAGACCCTGTTCATCCCGCAGGTCAGCGCCAATGGCCGCTTTGCCACGCGCCCGGTGGTCAAGCAATACGCCATCGAGAGCTACGCCGGGGCGCCGATCTTCCTCCCGGATGGCCGCCTGTTCGGCGCACTGTGTGCGCTGGATTCCCGGGCGATGCTGTTTGACGACCCCAACCTGCCGGAAACCCTCAGCCTGTTTGCGCGGCTGATCGGCTGCATCTTCTACGCTAACTTGACGCCAGCGGATCGCTGACCGGCGCTTTGCCGCGCAGCATGGCCATATCGCGCTTGGGCGGCACACCAAAAAGCCGGCTGTACTCGCGGCTGAACTGCGACGGGCTTTCATAGCCGACCTTGAACGCCGCACTGGACACGTCCCGGTGCTCGTTCAACATTAAGCGCCGCGCTTCGTTGAGGCGCAGCCATTTCTGATACTGCAGCGGGCTCATCGCCGTCAGTTGGCGAAAGTGATGGTGAAAGGTCGCCGCGCTCATCTGCACACGCGCGGCCAGTTCGTCCACGCGCAACGGCACGTCGTAATTGAGCTTGAGCCAATCGATCGCCCGCGCAATCCGATAACCCTGCCCGTCCACGGAACAGATCTGGCGCAGTCGGCCGGCATGGTCGCTCTGCAATAGCCGGAAGTGAATCTCGCGCTGGATCAAGGGTGCGAGCACCGGTATCGCTTCGGGCTCATCAAGCAATTCAACCAGGCGCGCAAAGGAGGCGAGCATGGCGCCGGTCACGACACCAATCCCCACGCCTTTCATCACCGCCCGCTCACGCGTTGGCGGCAACGCCCCCTGGGCGATCAGCTCGGCCAGGATGCGCAGGTCGAGCTTGAAGGTCAGGCCCAGGCACGGGCGGGTCGGGCTGGCGACCAGCACTTCGGAGTTGGCCGGTATATCCAGCGACGTGAGCAGAAATCGTGCCGTGTCATACGGGTACCCCTCGCCGCCGACCCACAGCCGCTTCTCACCCTGGGCAACCAGCACGATGCTCGGCTCGACCATGCACACCACGGGTGTCGCGGGCTGCTCACGCCGATAAAAGCCCAGGCCGGGGATGGGCATGGGGTAGTCGCCGGGTATGCAGACCCTTGAGCCGATCGCGTGGACCAGCACGTCCAGGGGCATTTGATTGATCTTCATAAAGGGCCCTTCGCTCTGATCGTTGGACTTTACCCCGACCGGCCCGCTTACGTCCCCGGCAACCCGCCAGACTCAGAGGATCAGGCAAGTAATCCAGTGGAACGCACTACAGAACCCTCAGCCACGCCGGGAAAATGTGCCGACCCCCTTCTCAAGGATCCATCCATGAAAAGCCTCTTGCTCACCCTGAGTCTGCTGGTGATTTCGTTCTCTTCTCTGGGAGCCGACATGTCCAACGGTGCAAACAACTTCTACACAAGCGACAAGGTGTCCGTCGAAAAAGTCACCTTCAACAATCAATACGGCATGCCGGTGGCGGGCAACCTGTTCGTGCCCAAACAGCTCGCCCCGGCCTCGAAAAATGCCGCGCTGATCGTCGGCCACCCGATGGGTGCCGTCAAGGAACAGAGCGCCAACCTCTACGCCACCAAAATGGCCGAACAGGGCTTTGTCACCTTGTCGCTGGACCTGTCGTTCTGGGGCGAAAGCGCAGGCACACCACGCAATGCGGTGCTGCCCGACCTCTACGCCGAAGACTTCAGCGCTGCCGTGGACTTCCTCGGTACCCGGCCGCTGGTCGATCGTGAGCGCATCGGCGTGATCGGCATCTGCGGCGGCGGCAGCTTTGCCATCGCGGCGGCAAAGATCGACCCACGCCTCAAGGCCATCGCCACGGTCAGCATGTACGACATGGGCGCCGCCAACCGCAACGGCCTCAAGCACGGCATGACAGCGGAACAACGCCAGCAGGTGCTGGTGCAGGCGGCCAACCAGCGTTACGTGGAATTCCAGGGCGGCGAGACCCTCTACACCAGCGGCACGCCGCTCAAGCGGAGCGGCAACCCGATTGGCGATGAGTTTTTCGATTTCTACCGCACACCGCGCGGTGAAGTCACACCGGCCGGCGCGTCGCCGCAGACCACCACCATGCCGACGCTGACCAGCAACGTGAAGTTCATGAACTTCTATCCGTTCAACGACATCGAGACCATTTCGCCTCGCCCGCTGTTGCTGATTGCCGGTGCCGACGCCCACTCCCGCGAGTTCAGCGAAGACGCCTACAACCGTGCCGCCGAGCCCAAGGAACTGGTGATCCTCCCCAACGCCGGCCATGTGGACCTCTACGACCGGGTCAACCTGATCCCCTTCGCCAAGCTCACCAGCTTCTTTAACAGTCACTTGAAGTGATCTCGATAAACCCTCACGCGCCCCGCTGGGGCGCCGTCTTCGCCCTGTCCCTGGCGGCCTTTGCCCTGGTGGCCTCGGAGTTCATGCCGGTGAGCCTGTTGACCCCGCTGGCCGCCGACCTGGGCATCAGCCAAGGCCAGGCCGGCCAGGGTATTTCGGTGTCAGGCCTGTTTGCCTTGCTCACCAGCCTGATGATCGCCCGAGTGGCGGCGCGCATGGATCGCAAGCGCCTGCTGGTCGCGCTGACCTTGCTGATGATCGTGTCCGGCAGCGTGGTAGCGCTCGCGCCGAACTACCTGATCTTCATGCTCGGCCGCGCCCTCATCGGCGTGGCCATCGGCGGCTTCTGGTCGCTGTCGGCAGCCACCGCCATGGGCCTGGTGCCCGAGGGCCAGGTGCCGCGCGCCTTGGCCATCGTCAATGGCGGTAACGCACTGGCAACCGTGATCGCAGCACCGTTGGGCAGTTTCCTCGGTGGTTTGATCGGCTGGCGTGGCGCGTTTTTCTGCGTGGTGCCGGTGGCCGTGGTTGCGGTGCTGTGGCTGCTGCTGAGCCTGCCATCGATCAAACCCCGTCGCCAGGCCGGCAACGGCCACCTGTTGCGCTTGATCAAGCGCGCCCCGGTGGCCCTGGGCATGCTGGCCGTCAGCGTGTTTTTCATGGGCCAGTTCATGCTGTTCACCTACCTGCGGCCGTTTCTGGAAGGTGTTACCCAGGTGGGAGTATCGCTGCTGTCGTTGATGCTGCTGGTGCTCGGCCTGGCCGGTTTGGCCGGCACGCTGCTGATCGAGCGTGTCCTGAAGAACGGCCTGTACCCCACGCTGATCGCCATTCCCGTATTGATGGCGGTGATCGCTCTGGCATTGGTCGCATTCGGCAGTTCGCCCGTTATTACCGCCGCGCTCCTCGGTGTGTGGGGCCTGGTAGCCACCGCCGCGCCGGTGGGCTGGTGGACCTGGCTGGCAAAAACCCTGCCTGACGATGCCGAGGCAGGGGGCGGCTTAATGGTTGCCATCATCCAACTGGCAATCGCTGCCGGGGCAACGCTGGGCGGTGTGGTGTTTGACCTGTGCGGCTACCAGGTGACGTTTGCCTTGAGCGCCGCACTACTGTGCATGGCGGCGATACTCGCCTGGGCCGCTGCGCGGGTCAGTCAACGCGCACTGTCGATGATCTGCCCGCCATCCGGTGTCAGGCTGTAGCCGGTGATGAACTGCGCATCCTGGCTGGCCAGGAACAGCGCCACCGGCGCGATGTCGTCTTCCGGCGAGCCATAACGCCCGAGCACATTGGAGGGTGCCGGCGCGTCATAACTATCACCCCAGGTATCGGCCACCGGCAGCAGGTTATTGACGGTGATGTTATCCACGCCCCATTCCCGCGCGGCCGAGCGGGTCAGCGCGCGCACCGCTTCCTTGGCCATGTTGTAGGGCGCGTAGCCTTGCATGCCGATGATGCCGGCCAGCGAACCGAAGTTGATCACCCGCCCTGCGCCGCTGGCCTTGAGGTACGGGTAGCAGGCTTGCATGGTGCGCAGGTAGGCGATCGGGCCCATGTCCAGGTTGCGTTGCAGTTGTTCGACCGGCAACTCGAGCACCGAGGAAAACACCACGGACGGGTCGAATGCGTTATTGACCAGAATGTCGATGCCGCCATAGGTGGCGACGACGTTCGCCACCGCTGCGCTGACCTGCGCCGCATCAGCCAGGTCGCACACCACGCCGAGCGCCGTGCCGCCTGCGGCCTGGATATCGGCCACCACGCGCGCGACGTTTTCCGGGGTGCGCGACACCACGGCGACCTTGGCGCCCTGGGCCGCGAACAGCTTGGCCGTGGCGCGGCCGATACCACGTCCGGCACCGGTGACAATGGCGACTTTTGCGTTGAGTCGGGACATGTGTTTTCTCCAGTCTGTGAGGGATGAATTTCAGCTAAGATCCCCGCGGAGATGAATTCGCACAAGTAGGATGAAAAAGTGGCAGTCAGTATGGAAAACCAGACTAAAAGCGTTGAAAAGCTGAATATGCATGAAGAAATGCGGCGTGCATTTTCACTGCTCAGCGGCAAGTGGAAACTGGAAATCATGTGGCTGTTGAACCAGCGGGTCTATCGGTTCGGCGAGCTGCGCAAGACCATCGGCGGCATTACCCAACATATGCTCACGGCCCAACTTCGCGAGCTGGAAGACGATGGCCTGGTGACCCGCACGGTGTTCGCCGAAGTACCGCCCCGGGTCGAATATGAAATAACCGCCAAAGCCCGCGCGCTCGCGCCGACCCTGCAGGCGCTGATGGCGTGGTGGGCTGAATACGGCGACAGCCTGCCGGTGAAGCCGCCATCCCGAGGGCGCACCGCGCTTCAACGCCCGCCAACACCGAAGCGCTAAGTTTTTTACCCGCACCGCCGATAACCCGTCATACCAATGACTTGCAGCGACGTCCTGCGGGAAACCATGCCGAACTCTCTCGCCCCTATCGTCCGCACCTTGTCCGACCGCAGCAGCCTGTCGCTGGCGCGCACGTCGCTGTTCAATTTCGTGGCGTTGCTGGCCTTGGTCTTTGCCTCCGCCGCCTACTCCCTGGTTTACCTTGCGCACGAACTGGATCACTCCGAACAGCAGGAAAGCGCGTTTTATACGCGTAAAGCCGTGCAATCCCTGGAGAAGTCCCTGCGGGTGACCGTCAAGGACTACGCCTTCTGGAGCGATGCCTACAAGCACCTGCACATGACCGTCGACAGCGACTGGGCCTACGCGCGCGGCAACGTCGGCGCCACGCTGTATCAGGACTTCGGTTTCCAAGGCCTGTTTGTGGTCGATAACGACAATCGCACGGTCTACTCGGTGATCAAGGGCGAGCTGCAAAGCGTCGAGCTCTCGCAGTGGCTCGACCAGCCCTTGACCGAAATTATCGAGCAGGCGCGTGCCGGGGCTGAAAACGAAACACCGGTCACGGCGTTCATCAATGTACGCGGCAGCCCGGCACTGGTGGCCGCCGCCGCGATCACGCCCGGCACCGATCCCACGGTAGAGCCCGATGGCCGGCCGGCCTCGGTGTTGATTTTCGTCGACGTCCTCAACAGCGCCAAGTTGCACGCAATCGGCGATGAGTTCGGCGTGGGCAAGCTGCATGTGGCCACGCCCGATGACATCGGCCAGACCCTGGTTTTCCCCCTGGGCGACAACGGCGTCGCCGGCAGCCTGCACTGGGAACCGGCCCGGCCCGGCCTGCGTTTGATGGGCGTAGGCCTGCCGCTGCTGGGCCTGGCCGCGTTGCTGGTGTGCCTGATGACCTGGGTGATACTGCGCCGCACCACCGCCGCCGCCCTCGCCCTGGATGCCAGCCACACCTCTCTGCTGGACAGCCAGGCCGCCCTGGCCACCAGCGAGGCGCGCTTTCGCGACGTGGTGGAGGCCAGCTCGGACTGGGTCTGGGAAATCGATGCCGGCTGGCGTTTTACCTACCTGTCGGAACGCTTCGAAAGCGTCACCGGCCTGACCCGGCAAGCCTGGCTCGGGGCGGCCATGAGCGACCTGCTGGACACCGAGGCCGACCTGCTGTCGCAGTGGCTGAGCACTCCGGGCCGGCGCGTGGACATCAGTGTGCAATGCCGCTATATCGATGCCCAGGGACAGGAGCGCACAACCCGGCTGTCGGCCCGGGAAATGCCCTGTGGCGGGTTTCGCGGGACGGCCACCGACGTCACCGAAGAGGTCGAAGCACGTCGGCGCATCGAGTACCTGTCTCAACACGACGCCCTGACCGGGCTGCCCAACCGCACACGCCTGCAGGCGTTCCTGGACGGAAAACTCAAGGCCCTGCCCGGCACCGAGCAGCCGCTGGTGATGCTCAGCCTCGATCTGGACCGCTTCAAGCCGGTCAATGACCTGCTCGGCCACGCCGCCGGTGACCGGGTGCTTAATCAAGTGTCCGCCCGCCTGGCTGCTTGCGTGCGCCATGGTGACCTGGTGGCTCGCGTCGGCGGCGATGAGTTTGTGTTGATCCTCAGCGACGCCGGCAGCCAGGATGAAGTCGAAAGCCTGTGCCTGCGCTTGATCGAGTCCATCGAGCAGGCGATCAAAATCGACGAACAAGAGGTGTTTATCAGTGCCAGTATCGGCATTGCCCTGGCGCCCACCGATGCCCGCGATGCCACCGAACTGCTGCGCTACGCCGATATCGCGCTGTATGAGGCCAAGGCCGCCGGGCGCAATACCTGGCGCTTTTACTCCGGGGACATGAATACGCGGATCATCGAGCGGCGGCGCCTGGAGAGCGATCTGCGCTTTGCGATCAAGCACGCCGAACTGCGCCTGCACTTCCAGCCGCGCTATCGCATCGCCGATGGGCAGATGGTCGGGGCCGAAGCCCTGGTGCGCTGGCAGCACCCGGTACGCGGGCTGATCGCCCCGGACACCTTTATTCCGATTGCCGAAGAATCGGGGCTGATCCTGGCGCTGAGTGACTGGGTACTGGCCACCGCGTGTGCGTGCGCGGCGCAGTGGCCCGACACGCTGTTCGTCTCGGTGAACCTGTCACCCACCGAGTTCAAGCGCGGCAACCTGGTGGAGCGCGTGCGCCACGCCCTGGACGCCTCGGGTATCGACCCTGCGCGCCTTGAGGTGGAAATGACCGAAAGCGTCATGCTCGAGGACGCCGTCGGCGCACTTGAGGTGATGCGCACGCTCAAGCAACTGGGCATCCGCATTGCCATGGATGACTTCGGCACCGGCTATTCGTCCCTCAGCTACCTGCGGGCGTTCCCGTTCGATGGCCTGAAAATCGACCGCAGCTTCCTCACCCGCCTGGAGGAAAGCGAGGATGACAAGGCGATTATCCAAGCCATTGTCGGCTTGGGCCGTGCCCTTGCCCTGACGGTCACGGCCGAAGGCATTGAGACCGCTGAGCACCTGGCCATGCTCAAAAGCGTGGCGTGTGAAGAAGGCCAGGGCTACTTCCTCAGCCGACCGCTGGATATCGACGCATTCAACGGTTTGCTGGACGACTACTGCGCCGACGTCAGCGGAAAAAATGACTTGGGGTCTTGCCAAACTGTTTCTTGAACATGCTGGTAAATGCGCTGGGGCTTTCGTAGCCCAGTTCCAGGGCTACGTCGATAATCTTCTGCCCCACCGCGATACGCTCCAGTGCCAGCAGCAGCCGCGCCTGCTGGCGCCATTGGCCGAAGGTCATGCCGGTGTCCTTGCGGAACAGGCGCTGGATGGTTTTCTGGTCGAGGGCCAGGCGCTCGCTCCAATCCGCCACGGTGGAGGCATCGCCCGGGTCCTCCTGCCACGCCAGGCAGATCTGCTGGATCCGCAGATCGGCGGGCTGCGGCAGCGACAGCGGCAAGGCCGGCAACAGCGCCAGCTCGTCGAGGATCAAGTGCATGATCCGCGCATCGCGGGAGTCTTCGGCATAGGGCGGTTTCAAGCTCACGGAGGCCTTGATCAGCTCGCTGAGCAGCGGCGAAATACTCACCGCCTTGGTCTCGGTCGGCAGGTTGGGGAAACTGTCGGGGCGCACGAACACGCTGCGCATTTTCAGGGCGCCCACGCAACGCAGGGAGTGCACGTGCCCGCAGGGCATCCAGAAGCCGCGATGGGGCGGCACCGTCCATTGGTTGTGCGCCGAATGCACCACCATCACGCCTTCGGTGGCGTAGAGTAATTGATGCTTTTCGTGACTGTGGTCGGGGATCACCCAGTTTTCCGGATAATCGGTGGCCGAACTGATGACGGCCCAGTCGCCCTCATCGATTTCCTGCAAAAATTTATCCAGTGATTTGATCATTTCGCCCTTTTTACGATGGTTGCCTCCCGAATTACGCGAGACAGGCATTCCTGGCGAATCTAGCATAAGCTCTGAAACAAATTGAAATGGGCAGCCTGCTCAAGTACTCGCTGCCCCTGTTCGCTGCCTTGTATGGAATGCCTGCATGTCGACCCTGACCGCATCACCTGCCGCCACCTCGAGTCCGCCCCACGTAAGCCCGTTAGTCCTGCGTATCCTCGGCGCCTGTGCCCTGGCGCACCTGATCAATGACCTGATCCAGGCCGTATTGCCGTCGATCTACCCGATGCTCAAGGCCAACTACGGCCTGACGTTTACCCAGGTCGGCCTGATCACCCTGACGTTCCAGCTGACCGCCTCGCTGCTGCAACCCTGGATCGGCTACCACACCGACCGGCATCCCAAGCCGTGGCTGCTGCCGGCGGGCATGGTCTGCACCCTGGTCGGCATCCTGATGCTGGCGTTTGTCGGCAGCTTCCCGGCGATCCTGCTGGCGGCAGGCCTGGTGGGCGTCGGCTCGTCGACCTTCCACCCGGAAACCTCGCGCGTCGCCCGCCTGGCCTCCGGCGGGCGCTATGGCTTGGCGCAATCGACCTTCCAGGTCGGCGGCAACACCGGCAGCGCGTTGGGGCCGTTGCTCGCGGCGGCGATCATCATTCCTTACGGCCAGGGCAACATCGCCTGGTTCGGGCTGTTTGCCGTGTTCGCGATCCTGGTGCTGTATGGCTTGAGCCGCTGGTACCGCAACCACCTCAACCTGTTCAAGCTCAAGCAAGGCGGCAAGGCCACCCACGGCTTGTCCAAGGGCCGCGTGACGTTTGCCCTGGTGGTGCTGGCGGTGCTGGTGTTCTCCAAGTACTTCTACATGACCAGCCTGACCAGCTACTTCACGTTCTACCTGATTGAAAAATTCCACCTGTCGGTATCGAGTTCCCAGATGTACCTGTTCCTGTTCCTCGGTGCGGTGGCCGTGGGCACCTTCGCGGGCGGGCCGATCGGCGACCGGATCGGGCGCAAGAAAGTCATCTGGTTCTCGATCCTCGGTGCCGCGCCGTTCACCCTGGCCCTGCCCTACGTCGACCTGTTCTGGACCGCCGTGCTCAGCGTGGTGATCGGCTTTATCCTCGCCTCGGCGTTCTCGGCCATCGTGGTGTTTGCCCAGGAACTGGTGCCGGGCAATGTCGGCATGATCGCCGGGATCTTTTTCGGCCTGATGTTCGGCTTCAGCGGGATCGGCGCGGCCTTGCTCGGCCTGCTCGCCGACAGCCACGGCATCGAGTACGTCTACACACTGTGCTCGTTCCTGCCACTGGTGGGCATCCTGACGATACTGCTGCCGTCGACCAAAGGCGTCTAGACCGCCGATCATCGGATGGCTGTATGCCATTATCGTTTGGGCTCTGAAAAACCTGCGTGTGCGCTTACAATCCCCGGCTTCAACGCACACCCAGGCAGACCCGGCACGAAATGACGCTCGACCCTCCTACGATTTTGGCACTCACCGTTGCCCTGGCCGCTGCTGCTGCCCTGTACCTGGCCATAGAATGGCGCAGCGTACGCGAACCTTCGCTGCTGTTCTGGAGCGCCGGTTTCGCCACCATCACCGTCGGCTCCACCCTGGCCCTGCTGCGCATCAATGGCTACCTGCTCATCGGCATCTGGTTTGCCAACGGCTTGCTGGTGGCCGCGCACTGCCTGTTCTTGCTCGGGGTCGCACGCTTTACCCAGGTACGCCTGTCGCCGCGATGGTGGCTGCTGCTGGCCGTGTGGCTGGGCATGCTGATGCTCCCGACCGACCTGCCGTGGTCCAAAGCCATGTTGGGCGTGCAGTCGCTGTTGGTCGCACTGCCGACCCTGCGCGCCAGTTTCCTGCTGCGGCCCCACGGCCGATCATTGAGCATCGGCGCGGTGCAACTGCGTTATGTGCTGCTGGTCCACGGCATGTTCTACGTGGCCAAGGCGCTGTCGGTGGTGATCCCCGGCACCTTGATCGACCTTGCGGCGTTCAAGGGCGAGATCATCCAGGTGTCCCTGGTGGAAGGCGCCATGGCGATCATGCTGATTGCGCTGTCAATGACCGGCTCGGAGCGCTACCGCCGCGAACAGCAGATCGCCCGCCTCGCCGCCCGCGACCCACTCACCGCCCTCTACAACCGCCGCGCACTCGACCTGCGCGCGCCGCGCCTGCTGGCCCAGGTGTCGGCGCAACAACCAGGCGCCCTGCTGCTGATCGATATCGACAACTTCAAGTCGGTCAACGACCTCCACGGCCATACCGCCGGCGACCGCGTGCTGATCGCCTTGAGCGAGATGATTCGCGCCGTCGTGCCCCGAGGCGCGCTGGCCGCACGTTTGGGCGGTGATGAGTTTGTGATCCTGCTTAACCCGGCCTCGACCGAGCAGATCGTCGAACTGGGCAGCAGCCTGCGCGAGCAGTTCCAGCAACTGGCCGCACAAACCTTCGCCACGCCCGCGCCGGTGACCCTGAGCATCGGCGCCACCCTGTTCGACCAGCCGCCGGCCAGCCTGGCGGCGCTGATCGAACAGGGCGATACCACGCTGTATGAATCCAAGCGTGGCGGACGGGACAGCATTCGGCTGGTGGATCGGACCGGGGCCTACAGGTCGTAACTGACCGCCACACACCTCCCCGTCCTCACCGACTCCAACGCACAATCGGCCAGATGCAGCGCATACAACCCGTCGCGCACACTGGTGGGCAGCGGCTGGCCGCTGTTCAGCGCATCGATAAACCGGGTCAGCTCATTGCGATAGGCATCGGCGTAACGCTCCAGGAAGAAATGCTGCAACGGTTCCAGCGCTTCGGTGTGGTCGGCGCTCCAGTGGCGCAGGGTGCTGGGGCGATGGTTGTCGGTGAGCAGCACGCCAAGGGCGCCGGAGACTTCCACGCGCTGGTCGTAGCCGTACACCGCCTGGCGGCAGCAGTTGATATGGCATTGCTTGCCGGAGGCGGTACGCAGCAGGACCATCACGCTGTCGTAGTCGTCGATCTGTTCCAGGCTCGGGTCCACCAGGCGGCTGGCAATGGCGCTGACTTCCACCGGTTCCTCGCCGAGCAGGTGGCGGGCGGTGTCGAAGTCGTGGATGGTCATGTCGCGCAGGATGCCGCCGGAGTGTTCCAGGTAATCCCGCGGCGCCAGGCCTGGGTCGCGGCTGGTGATGATCACCTGGCGCACCGCGCCGATCTGGCCGGCATCCAGGGCCTGGCGCAGGCGCAGCATGTCGGGGTCGAAACGGCGATTGAAGCCGAGCATCACCTTGCCGCCCTGGCGCTCCACGGCCTGGGCGGCGCTGCGGGCCTTGGCGATATCGAGGTCGATGGGCTTCTCGCAGAGTACCGCCTTGCCCTCGGCGACGGCGGCCAACAGCAGGTCGATATGGGTGTCGGTGGGGGTGCCGATGACCACGGCGTCGATGTCTTTGCGCGTGAGGGCGGCGGCACAATCGTAGGCCGCCTCGCAGCCCAGTTGGCGGCTGAGGGCATCGACGCCTTCGCGCCAGGGGTCGGCCACCAGCACCAGCGTGGCATTCGGGTGGGCGGCGACGTTGGCGGCGTGGATCCTGGCGATGCGCCCGGCACCTAGAACAGCGATACGTAGCATGGTTGAACTCCTGATGTTGTTGTTGGAGGGAGTACTCAGTCCGGCAGGTTGAACGGGGTGACGATCTGCACCTGTGACGGCGCAATCGGCCCGGCCTTCCACAACCGGTGGTAGTGCAGGATGTGCAGGAACACGTGGCGGGCATCGATCTGCAGGTTGTGGTCGATGATCGCGGCGATTTTTTCGTCCAGCAGCAGTTGGCGGTTTTCTTCGTCGAGGTCGTGGCCGATAAACACTTCCAGCGGGCGACCCAGGGCGGCGAAGGCGTCGACAATCGCACGGTTGCCGCCGCCGACGCTGTACACCGCCTTGAGGCCGGGATGCTGTTGCAGCGCCTGGGTGACCCGCTCGAAGGTGCGCGGGTACACGCCATAGCCGCCGCTGACGTCCAGCACCCGCAGGTGAGGGGCTCGCCCGCGCAGCCAGGCGCGAAAGCCCATCTCGCGCTCCTCCTCGCCCCGGAACAACTCGCTGCCGATCACCACCGCCACGTCCTGGGGTAACGCCGGCAGCCAGCGCGACATCAGGTAGGCGGCGGTCTGGCCGGCGGTGCGGTTGTCCATGCCGACGTAGCCGATGCGTTCGCTTTGCGGCAGGTCCGTCACCAAGGTCACCACCGGGATGCCCGCCGCGATCAGGTGCTTGACGGCCTGGTTCACCGCCGGTTCGTCGGCGGCCTTGAGCACCACGCCCTGGCTGCCGGTGTCGAGGCAGCGCAGCAACTGATCGTGCATGGCCTGGGGTTCGATTTCTTCGAACAGGTGAAAACGCGGTGCGATGCGAAACGGCGCGAGGCTGGCCAGTTGCGCGGTGATCGCCGCCTGCACTGCGGCGCTGAAACGCTGAGGGGTGTGCATGATCACGTCGACATGGAAGGTGCGCCCTACCGCCAGGCCGTTTTTCTCCTGGGATTCCAGTTCATCCAGCGCCTGCTCGATACGTCGGCGAGTCTGGGCGTGCACGCTGCCGCGCTGGTGCAGCACGCGGTCGACCGTGGCCTTGCTCACGCCCGCCTGGGTCGCGAGCTGCTTGATGGAGAAGTGTTTGGCGCGTTCGAGCATGGGTTTCGCCTGAGGTGTTTATGAGGTCTTTTTTAGGCATTACTGAGGTTTTGCAATGCTAGTCTCAGTTTTGTCCGGCGTCGAGCCGGGCAATCAAAACAACAACAATCCAGGAGAACCCCATGCCTCGAGCCGACCTCGCCAGTACCTTCAACGGCCAATATTTTGTCGTCACCGGCAGCACCCAGGGCCTGGGCGCCGCCGTGGCCCACACCCTGGCGCGACGCGGCGCCGCCGGGCTGATCATTTGCGGGCGGCGCCGCGCCCAGGGCGAAGAACAGGTGCGGCAGTTGGCGCAGCTGGATTGCCAGGCGTTTTTTGTCGAGGCCGACCTTGAACAGGTCGAGGATTGCCGCGCGATCATTGAGGCCGCGCGCACCCACTTCGGCACCTTGCATGGCCTGGTGAACTGCGCCGGGATGTCGGACCGCGGCACCATTGTCGACACCTCGCCGGAGCTGTTCGATCGGCTGATGGCGGTGAATGTGCGGGCGCCGTTTTTCCTGATGCAGGACGCGTTGAAATTGATGATCAGCCAGGGCGTGGAAGGCGCCGTGGTGAATATCCAGAGCATCACCGGGCATGGCGGGCAATCGTTCCTTTGCGCGTATGCGGCGTCCAAAGGTGCGCTGGCGATCCTGACCAGGAACGTGGCGTTCAGTGCGCTGCGCAACCGGATCCGCGTCAACGGCCTGAACATCGGCTGGATGGACACGCCCCATGAGGATCAGATCCAGCGTCAGTACCACGGCGCCCAGGACGGTTGGCTGGCTGAGGCTGAACGCGCGCAGCCGTTCGGTCGCCTGCTCAAGCCCGAAGAGGTGGCGCAAAGCGTGGCGTTCCTGCTGTCGCGCGAGTCGGGGATGATGACCGGCGCGGTGATCGACCTGGAGCAAGGCGTGGTCGGCTGCACCGACAGCGGCAGCCCGCAGCCCTTCAAGGCCCTGAGCCTGGGAGGTGAGTAATGTCGGCATTCGTGACACTGCAGGATGTGCGCATTGAGGATTTCAAGCGGATTTGCGCGCAACAGGCGCGTGCCGAGGACTATCCCCTGGCTGCGGAAGTGCTCGGCAACGTGCCGGTCTATCAGGCCCGCACCTTGCGCAACAGCGACCGCCACACGGTGATGAATGAGCTGCACCGCTTGTTTCGCGATGGACCGGGCGTGATGGTGGTGCGCCGCGCCTATGAGGACCTGGAAGTGGTGGATCGCCACAGCCAGGTGTTCGAGGCGATCTTCGCCCAGGAGGCCGCCCAAGGCGTGGCCGCCGACCATTTTGCCAAGGCCGGCAGTAACGGGCGTATCTGGAATTCATTGCAGAAGGCGGCGCTGCAGTCGCCGCAATCCTTTGTGGAGTATTACGCCAACCCGCTGCTGGGGCTGATCGCCGAGGCGTGGCTGGGCCCGAGCTATCAGGTGACGGCGCAAGTGAACGTGGTGCACCCCGGCGGCCAGGCGCAACAGCCACACCGCGACTATCACCTGGGCTTCCAGACCACCGAGGTGGTGGAACGCTTTCCCCTGCCCTTGCATGTGCTGTCCCAGTACCTGACGTTGCAGGGCGCCGTGGCCCACTCGGCGATGTCGCTGGAAAGCGGCCCCACCCAGCTGCTGCCGTTTTCCCAACAATACGCCCTGGGTTACCTGGCCTGGCGGCGCCCCGAATTTATCGAGCACTTCCAGCAGCACGCCGTGCAACTGGCGCTGGACAAGGGCGACCTGCTGTTTTTCAACCCGGCGCTGTTCCACGCCGCCGGCACCAACCGCACGACCGGCCACCAGCGCATGGCCAACCTGCTGCAAATCTCCTCGGCCTTCGGCAAGCCCATGGAAGCCCTCGACCGCGACCGCATGATGCTGGCGGTGTACCCGGCCCTGCTGGCCAACACGGCCCTGGACGCCCAGGCGATTGCAGCGGTGGTGGCCTGCACCGCCGACGGCTATGCCTTCCCCACCAACCTCGACACCGACCCACCTTTGCAGGGCCTGGCCCCGCAAACCGGGCAACAACTCATGCTGCAAGCCCTCGACGAACGCTGGGCGTATGAGGACTTCGCTGCGGCCGTGACGCAACTGCGGGCCAAGCGCCAGGCGTGATGCTTTAACAACAACAAAAACAACGGAGCACAACCATGAAGAAGCAACTCCTTGCGGCACTCTTGACCCTCGCCATCACCCCCTGGGCGCTGGCCGATATACGGATCGGCGTGAGCATCGCCCAGGTCGACGACGTGTTTCTCGCGCAAATGCGTGACTACATGGCCGCCCACGCCAAGGAACTGCCCGGCGTGACCCTGCAATTCGAAGACGCCCAGGGCGACGTGGTGCGCCAGCTTAACCAGGTGCAGAACTTCACCGCCCAGGGCATGGACGCGATCATCGTCAACGCCGTAGACACCGCCGCCACCCAGAAAATGACGGTCAATGCCCAACAGGCCAGGATCCCGCTGGTGTACGTCAACCGCCGCCCCGAGTTCAAGGAAGTACCGCCGGGGGTTGGCTATGTCGGCTCGGATGAGATCAAGGCCGGTGAAATCCAGATGCGCTACCTGGCCGAGAAAATGGGAGGCAAGGGCAACCTGGCGATCATGCTCGGGCTGCTGTCCAACAACGCCACCCACAACCGCACGCAGGGGGTCAAGAACGTGCTCAAGGACTATCCGGGTATCAAGATCGTCGAGGAGCAGAGTGCCGAATGGCAGCGCAGCAAGGCGATTGACCTGATGAACAACTGGATCGTGTCCGGGCGCAAAATCGACGCCGTGGCGGCGAATGCCGACGAAATGGCGATTGGCGCGGCCATGGCGATCAGCCAGGCCGGCATGCAGCCCGGCAAGGATATTCTGGTGGCCGGCAGCGATGGCGGTGCGGCCGGGCTGGATGCGGTGAAGAAAGGCCAGTTGCTGGTGACAGCGTATCAGGACAACAAAGGGCAGGCCGTGGGCTCCATTGACCTGGCGGTGAAGATGGTCAAGAAACAGCCGTATGACGCCGAGCTGACCATTCCTTACCAGCAGATCACCAAGGACAACTACCAGGCATTCCTCAACCCATAAACGGTTGTCCTAATGCCAGTCAGTGAATCACCTTCGCTTAACTGAACGACGTTAGGGCTTGCCACAAAAACCGGGGGTGTCGCTGCGGTTCATCGCAATGCGTAAAGCACCATTGCACCCAGCCCGAACAGGCACGCCACCCCCAGCCCATACGCCAGCGTGCGCCACGGCTGCCATCCCGCCAGATACATCAGCGTATGGGCCATCCGCGCCAGGGTGAAACCAATGAACAACCAGGCAGTGGTCGCACCGGCAGTGCCCAGCGCCACACACAACCCACCGAGCACGAAGAACAGCGGGATATTCTCCAGGTCATTGGCCCAGGCCCTGGCCGCCCGACTCACCTGGGATAACTCCACGGGATGCGCAGCACGCTTGAAGACCGCCGCATCTTCGCGGTTGGTGAACGCCAGCCCGCGAAGCCGGAAAAATCCCTGATAGCAGGAAATGCCGAACATCTTCAGGCACAGCACCAGCACGCACAGGGCGTAGATGTGCAACAGCTCATTCATCCCGCGCGCCCTTCACGACGATGTAGAGCAACGGCCCCACCGACACGAACACCGCCGTCAGCAAGAAGTACGGCAGCACCGACGCCAGCGACCGCCCCCGCGACCGTGCATCCCGGTACATCCACACACAGGCCAGCACGGCCATCAGGTACAGGTCGATGACGACCTGCGCGGTGTCCGGGCGCGATATCAACTCTCGTCCGAAGGCCAGCAGCGATTGCTCGGCCGTGAGCAGCGTGAACAGGGTGTACAGCGAAAAGCCCAGCAGAGCGGCGAGGGCCAGGTAAGGTTTGTGCATGGTCGGCTCCTTGACGTGATCGAGGCTCACCCTAGTGATAAGGTTGCCCTCCTCGCAATGACCTCGGAGGTCATAGTCACGCCATGGATAACCCCGCTACTGCCGGCGAACACTTGCGCCAACTGCGTCGACACGCCAAATTGAGCCAGCTCGACCTGGCCTTGATCACCGGCATTTCCCAGCGCCATCTCAGTTGCCTCGAAACCGGCCGTGCCAAGCCGAGCCCAGGCACCCTGCACAACCTGCTCAGCGCCCTGGAAACACCCCTGGAGCAGTGCAACCGCGTGTTCCTCGCCGCCGGTTTTGCCCCGCGTTACGCCGCTACCCCGCTCGCGTCACCGGCCATGGCCGCAATTCGCGAGGCGGTCAGCCATGTCCTGCACGCCAACAACCCGGCCCCGGCGATCCTGCTGGGCAGCCACTGGGAAGTGCTGGCGGCGAATGCGAGTACCGGCGTGCTGTTGGCACTGGCGGGAGTCACACCGCCGCTGGAAGGCCTGAACCTGCTGACCACCCTGCTGCAACCCGGCGGCCTGGGCGACCACCTGGTCAACGCCGAAGAAATCCGCACCCTGGCCTGGCAACGGGCAAGCCGCGAGGCGCTGGACAACCCTGCGCTGGCCGCTCTCCTGGCGAGCCTGCCCGCCCCCGCCCACACCACGCCGCCGCCTGAAATGCCGCCGCTGGTGTTGACCCGCGTGCACACCAGCCAGGGCGAGCTGAGCTTTCTGTCCACCTTCACCACCTTCGGCATGCCCCAGGACATCACCCTCGCCTCCCTGCGTATCGAGCATCTGATTCCCGCAGACGACGCCACCTGGCAGGTGATGCGTGCCGCCCATGGGGAAAATGCCGCACTGGTTTTGTGAAATATCTGTACGTAGACTGCCGCCATACCTCAACTTAAGGCGGCGAAGAAAACGTCATGCAAGTTACCGAAGTCTCCATTGCCCAATTGCGCGCGGCGCTCGAATCCGGCCAGACCACGGCCGTTGAACTGGTGCAGGCTTACCTCGCGCGGATCGATGCCTACGACGGTCCGCAGACCGCTACCGCACTCAACGCCGTCGTCGTGCGCAACCCCGACGCCCTGAAGGAAGCCGAGGCCTCCGATGCCCGCCGGGCCAAGGGTGAAACCCTGGGGCCACTGGATGGCATTCCCTACACCGCCAAGGACAGCTACCTGGTCAAGGGGCTGACGGCCGCCTCCGGCAGCCCGGCCTTCGCCAAGCTGGTCGCCCAGCGCGATGCCTTCACCATCGAGCGCCTGCGCGCCGGTGGCGCCATCTGCCTGGGCAAGACCAACATGCCGCCGATGGCCAATGGCGGCATGCAGCGCGGCGTGTATGGCCGCGCGGAAAGCCCGTACAACGCCGACTACCTCACCGCGCCGTTTGCCTCCGGCTCATCCAACGGTGCCGGCACCGCCACCGCCGCCAGCTTTGCCGCCTTCGGCCTGGCGGAAGAAACCTGGTCCAGCGGGCGTGGCCCGGCGTCCAACAATGGCCTGTGCGCCTATACCCCGTCCCGCGGGGTGATTTCGGTGCGCGGCAACTGGCCGTTGACCCCGACCATGGACGTGGTGGTGCCCTACGCCCGCACCATGGCCGACCTGCTGGAAGTGCTCGACGTGGTAGTGGCTGAAGACCCGCACACCCGTGGCGACCTGTGGCGCCTGCAGCCGTGGGTGCCGATCCCCAGCGTCGCCTCGGTACGCCCGGCGTCTTACCCCGAATTGGCGGCTACAGCCGAATCCCTGGCCGGCAAACGCTTCGGCGTGCCGCGCATGTACATCAACGCCGACCCCGAGGCCGGCACCAGCGAGAAGCCCGGCATCGGCGGCCCCACCGGGCAGAAGATCAACACCCGCGCCAGCGTGATCGACTTATGGAAGGACGCACGCCAGGCCCTTGAAGCGGCCGGTGCAGAAGTCATCGAGGTGGATTTCCCGCTGGTGTCCAACTGCGAAGGCGACCGCCCCGGCGCGCCGACCGTGTTTACCCGTGGCCTGGTGTCCAGGGAATTCCTGCACGATGAACTGTGGGAACTGTCGGCCTGGGCCTTCGATGATTTCCTGCGCGCCAACAACGACCCGGCCCTGAACCGCCTGGCCGATGTGGACGGGCCGAAGATCTTCCCCCACGACCCCGGCACCTTGCCCAACCGTGAAGACGACCTGGCCGCCGGCATGGACGAATACGTGCGCATGGCCGAGCGCGGCATCACCCCGTGGAACGAGATCAGCACCGTGCCCGATGGCCTGCGCGGCCTGGAGCAAACCCGGCGGATCGACCTGGAAGACTGGATGGATAAGCTCGGCCTCCACGCTGTGCTGTTCCCGACCGTGGCCGATGTGGGCCCGGCGGATGCCGACGTGAACGAAGCCAGTGCCGATATCGCCTGGAGCAATGGTGTATGGGTAGCTAACGGCAACCTCGCCATCCGCCACCTGGGCGTGCCTACCGTTACCGTGCCCATGGGCGTGATGGCGGACATCGGCATGCCGGTCGGGCTGACCTTTGCCGGGCGCGCCTACGATGATTCGGCATTGCTGCGCTTTGCGGCGGCGTATGAAGCCACCGGCAGCAAACGCCTGATCCCGCCGCGCACACCGCCACTGGCGACACACTAACTGATTCACTGTGGGAGGAGTGTCAGTTGATGCGTCGGTGGCTGACCCACTGCCATCGGGAGCAAGCCCCCTCCCACAGTTCTAACCGCATTTCAAGTCAGGCCATATAGGGCACGGCAATCAGCAGGATTGCCGTGCCATGGCAGGCCGTCGCCGCCAACACGCCATGACGCATGCGCACCAGGTGCAGGCCGTAGTTGAGCAGGACGACCAGACCTTGGCTGACCATCAGTCGTGCGCGACCGCGACCATGTCGATCTCCACCGCCGCCGACTTCGGCAGTTGCATCACCCCCACCGACGTGCGCGAATGCACCCCGGCACCGCCGAGGATCTCGTGCAACAGGTCCGAGGCGCCGTTGGCCACTTCACTCTGCTGATCGAAGTCCTCGGCGCTGCGTACATACACGGTGATACGCGGGATAGCCTTGACCCGGTCCAGCGAACCGAGCGCCTGCTTGAGCAGGCCCAGGCAGCGCAATGCACTGATGCCGGCGGCGATCTGGGCCTGGGCCAGGGTCAGGGTGTCACCGACTTTACCCGGCAGCATGATCGTGTCGCCGACGCGAGGGATCTGCCCGCTGATGTACAGCTGGTTACCGTCGCGCACCAGCGGCGTGTAGTTGCCGCCGACTTTGAATTCATCCAATTGATAGCCGAGGCGTTTTTGCACGGCTTGGTATTTTTCATCGGGCGTCATGGGCGTGCTTCCTCGTTGCGTCGTTGCCACTCATCCACCACGTCGCCCATCGTCTTGGGTGTTGCGTTGCGAATCCACGCCATGAAAGGCCGGTCGAACTTGAACCCCGGCCCACAGTGTTCAAGCATGAAGCGGCGCACGTTCTGGGTATTTTTATAGTGTGGGGTCACGGGAGTGGCTCGGGTGATGGGTTCGCTGTGCCAGTCAACATCCATTTTGTCTCTCCGGAGATCTGGGGGTCGGGCAGTAGCATAGCGATGTGCTACTTGCACCGGAAGCGAGGTTTAAGCCAAACGAGGTGTTGAGACATCGTATAAGAAACCCAGATGTCCACACCCCTTGAAACACCAATCCTTTCGAGATATTTCAAATTTTTCTTTCCTTCCCTGGGGAAAATATTGCATGGTTGTACGATGACTTAGCGAGTCATATCCGCCCCCAACAACAATAAGGAAACATCCATGCAAAACGTCAAAGTGCTGATCGGTTTTCTGTGCCTGTTCAGCGGCTATGTGGCCGCCGCCCCTGCCGCCGACAAAGACGTCGCCCAAGCGGTCGACCACCTCACCCAGGCCATGCTGCATAAAGACCTCAAGCAGCTCCAGAGCCTGACCGCCGAGAACCTCACCTACGGCCACTCCAGCGGCAAGATCCAGAACAAGCAGGAATTCATCGCCGACATCGAGACCGGACGCAGCGGCTTCAAGACCCTGGAAATGCAGAAACAGACCATCACCCTGAGTGGCGATACCGCCCTGGTACGCAACCACTTCTCCGCCCTGGCGGTGAACAGCGGCAAGGAAGTGCCCACCGAAATCGAGAACTTCCAGATCTGGCAAAAACAGAAAGGCCACTGGCTGCTGATCGGGCGCCAGGCGTTTAAATTCTGATGGCTAGCGGTGGGCCATCGGGCTCACCACTGCACCACCTTGCGCACCTTCAGCAACGCCTCGCGCAGCGCCGGCATGTCCACCGAGCCCAAGGCCAGGCGCAACGCATGGGGCACGTGGGCCGAAACGGCGAAGGGCTCGGCGGTGGAGACGGAAATACCGTCGCGCTGCAAGGTCATGGCGACTTGATCGGCGCGGGCCTCTTCCGCCAGGGGTAGCCACAAGAAATACGATGACGGGTGGCTGGTGTAGGCAAGCCCCTTGAGCACCTGCGCGGCCAAGGCTTGCCGCGCCTGCGCATCCTGGCGCTTTTGTGCTTCAAGTTGCGCCACCGTGCCATCCTCGAGCCAGGCCACCGCAATCGCACTCATCACCCCCGGGACGTTCCAGGTGGTGGCCATGATGGTGCGCTCCAGTGCTTTGACCCAACCCGACGGGGCAGCGATAAACCCCACGCGCAGGCCGGTCGCGACACTTTTCGACAGCCCGCCCACGTAGACCGTGCGCTCCGGCGCCAATCTGGCCACGGGCAGCGGCGCGTCCTCGGCCAGGAACGCGTAGGCCGCGTCCTCGATGATCATCAGGTTGTGCTCACGGGCAATCGCCACCAACTGCTCGCGCTGCGCCAGGCTCAGCACCCAGCCCAACGGGTTATGCAGGGTCGGCATGCTGTACACGGCACGCACCGGACGCTTGCGACACAGGCTGTGCAGGTGGTCCAGGTCCGGGCCGTCGGCGGTGACCGGAATGGCGACAATTTCCAGGTGCAGGGTCTCGGCCAGCACCTTGAACCCCGAATACGTCAAGGCGTCGACGGCGATCACATCACCGGGCTTGAGCAAGGCCATCATGGTCACGGCCAACCCGTGCTGGGCGCCGCTGACCACCAGCACCTGTTCGGCCTCGACCGTCAGCCCTCGGCTCAACAGGTGCCGCGCGACAGCCGCGCGCTCATGCAGGCGACCGGCGTGGGGCTGGTAACGCAGCAGCGCGTCGAGGTCGCCGGACAGTGCCAACTGGCGCAATGCGGTGCGCAGCAAGTCGGCCTGGCCCGGCAAGGACGGGTAGTTGAAGTTCAGATCGAGCATGCCCGCCGCCACACTCATCTGCCCGCTGCCCTGCCCCGGCGGCAGCGAGATTTCGCGCACAAAGGTGCCGCGGCCCGTTTCGCCACTGACCAGGCCCATGGCCTCCAACTCGGCGTACACCCGGCTCGCGGTGACCAACGCCAGGCCATGCTCGGCGGCCAGTTGGCGGTGCGTCGGCAGTCGCGTGCCGGGGGGCATGCTGCCTGAGCGAATGGCCTCGGCGAAGCTGTCGACCAACGACTTGTAGCGGGCACGGGGCATAAGCGATGTATCCATGACAATTTTTTGATTGTCTTTATCTTCAACCCTAGGATGCCTGCCACGCAACTCCTCCTTTCGGACGCCCCTTATGGAACGTACAGCTCCCCTCAGCAACCTCGACACCCGCACCCAAGGCTGGATCAACGGTTTTATCGGCGTGGTGATCTTCAGCGGCTCGCTGCCGGCCACGCGCCTGGCGGTGATGGAATTCGACCCGGTGTTCCTGACCATGATCCGCGCCGCCATTGCCGCGCTGCTGGGGCTGGCCTTGCTGGGGCTGTTCAAGGAGAAACGCCCCGCGCGCCAGCAATGGATGCCCCTGGCCATCGTCGCCCTCGGCGTGGTGATCGGCTTTCCGTTACTCACCGCGCTGGCCCTGCAATACGTGACCTCCGCACACTCCATCGTCTTCATCGGCCTGCTGCCGCTGGCGACCGCCGTGTTTGCTGTACTGCGTGGCGGCGAGCGTCCACGCCCGGTGTTCTGGCTGTTTTCGATCCTCGGCAGTCTGCTGGTGATGGGATACGCCTTCGCCCAGGGCTTGAGCGCCGCACCGGCGGGTGACGTACTGATGCTGCTGGCGGTGCTGGTGTGCGGCCTGGGGTATGCCGAAGGCGCCACACTGTCGCGCAGCCTGGGCGGCTGGCAGGTGATCTGCTGGGCGCTGGTGGTGTCGTTGCCGGTGGTGGTGCCGTTGAGCCTGGTGCTGGCGCCGTCGAGCGTCAGCGGCATCAGCCTGCCGGCCTGGCTGAGCCTGGGCTATGTGTCGCTGTTCAGCATGCTGATCGGCTTTGTGTTCTGGTATCGCGGCCTGGCCCAGGGCGGCATCGCCGCCGTCGGCCAATTGCAACTGCTGCAACCGTTCTTCGGCCTGGCGCTGGCAGCGGGCTTGCTGCATGAACAGGTCAGCCTGGGCATGCTGCTGGTGACGGTCGCGGTGATCGGCTGCGTGGCCGGGGCCAAGCGCTTCGCGCGCTAACGCTGGGGCGCGACCATCTTGAACTTGATGTTGATGTCGTCGGACACCACGCTGTTGCCGGCCCATTCGCCTTCGCCGATCCTGAAGTCGCCGCGCTTGAGGATGAACTCACCGTCGAACACGCCAATGCCATCCAGCTCCTTGAGCACCACGTTGACCGCCACCGGGCGCGTGGTGCCCTTGATCGTCAGGTTGCCGCTGATGTTGAAGCGGTTATCCCCCAGGGCCTTTACAGCGGTGGACTCATACACGCCCACCGGATAGGTCGCGGTATCGAACCACGAGGCCCGTTGCAGCTCGTCGTTGGCATCGGGGCTGCCGGCATCGATACTCGCCAGCTGGATCTTGAGCAAGGCATGTCCGCTTTCGGGCTTTTGCGTGTCAAAGCTCAGCGTGCCTTCGAAGTCGCCGAAGGTGCCATACACCCGCTGCCCCAACTGCTTATAGGTAAAACTGATCTGGCTGGCGGTGCGATTGACGTCGGTGTACTCCGCCGCCTGGGAACAGCCGATAGCACCCAGGACCAGGACCAACGGGAGAATTCGACGCTTCATGCCACGCTCCGCAAAAAAAGGATGTATTCCCATCAGGTGCCTGTCCTGCTAAACAGATTAGCCGCTCACAACAATAAGGACGCTGCATGCCCACCCCTTCTCTACAGGACATCACCGCGCCGGAAGGCATCTGCTACGGCTGCGGCGGCAGTAACCCCCATGGCTTGCATATCAAGAGCCGCTGGGATGCCGATGGTGTCCATCTCATCGCCGAACATCGCCCCGAGGCAAAATACAGCGGCTGGCCCGATCTGGTCTACGGCGGCCTGATCGCCATGCTGGTGGACTGCCATTCCAACTGGACCGCCATGGCCTACCACTACCGTGCCGAACAGCGCGAACCCGGCAGCCTGCCGCGCATCGACTGCGTCACCGGCAACCTGGGGATCAAATTCATCAAGCCGACCCCCATGGGCGTGCCGCTCACCTTGCGTGCGCGGGTCGAGGGCGACGTGGGTCGCAAAAGCCGCGTGGTCTGCGAGGTGTACGCCGGCGAGGTGCTCACGGCCATCGGCGATTCGCTGTTCGTGCGCGTCGACACCCGCGAACTGGCTGCGGCCGCCCATGGCCGTGACGGCTGATCCTGGTCTACATTGACTGGCACCGCTAATCGAGGACCGAACCGATGACTCGTCTCACCGCGAAAGACTTTGCCCCCGAACTGCTGGAACTCTACGACGGCTACGCCCACGGCAAGCTCAACCGCCGCGAATTTCTCGACCGCGCGGCGCTGTTCACCTTTGGCGGCCTGACCGCCTCGGCCCTGCTGGCGGCCCTGAGCCCCAACTATGCCCTGGCCGAACAGGTGAAATTCACCGACCCGGACATCGTTGCCGACTACATCACCTACCCCTCGCCCAAGGGCAACGGCACCGTGCGTGGCTACCTGGTGCGCCCGGCCAAGGCCACCGGCAAGCTGCCGGCCGTGGTGGTGGTCCACGAAAACCGTGGCCTCAACCCCTACATCGAAGACGTAGCCCGGCGCCTGGCCAAAGCCGGGTTTATCGCCCTCGCGCCGGACGGCCTGACCTCGGTGGGCGGCTATCCCGGCAACGATGAAAAAGGCGTGGCGCTGCAACAGACAGTCGACCCGACCAAGCTGATGAACGACTTCTTCGCCGCCATCGAATGGCTGATGCACCACGACAGCAGCACCGGCAAGGTCGGCATCACCGGCTTCTGTTATGGCGGCGGCGTGACCAATGCGGCGGCGGTGGCTTACCCGGAACTGGGCGCGGCGGTGTCGTTCTACGGGCGCCAGCCGGAAGCCAAGGACGTGCCGCGCATCAAGGCACCGATCATGCTGCATTACGGCGAGCTGGATACGCGGATCAACGAGGGGTGGCCGGCGTATGAAAAGGCCCTGAAGGCCGCCGGCACGACTTATGAAGCGTATATCTACAAGGGCGCCAACCATGGCTTCCATAACGATTCGACACCGCGTTATGACGAGGCCGCGGCGAATCTGGCATGGGAAAGGACACTCGGTTGGTTCCACAAATACCTGGCCTAAGTGCAGTCCAAATGTGGGAGGGGGCTTGCCCCCGATTGCGGTGTATCAGCAACCATTGAGGTGACTGACCCGCCGCTATCGGGGGCAAGCCCCCTCCCACATTGATCGTCACCGCATTCCAGCTCAGTGTTCCAGCGCATACCGGCGGCAATGGTTGAGGTAGCCCTGCTCATGACTGCCCACCAACTGCACCACGCTGGTCCATAACCACGACGGCGCATCCAATTGCTTGGAGCGGTTTTCCTGCAGCACCGCCATCCAGCCCTTGCGCGTCGCCCGGTCCATCTGCCGGGCATGGGCGATACCGACCACCCGCGCCAGGTAACCGGCGGCGTGCATGGCATCGAGTTCACTCAGTTCGTCCAGTTCCAGCTTCATGTCCTGGGGCAACAGTTCGCGGATGAAAAAGCCATGGTCCAGAAACCGTGTCGCCACCATGCGTTCACCCAGGCCCGGCGACAGCTGGCGGGCGCCCTCCACCACTCGGCGGCCGTTGTCCCTGGGCATCTTCGCCCGTGCCGCGCGCGGTGCGGCGGCGCCGACGGCTTCCTTGATATCGATCAGGCAGTATTCCTCATCGTCCTTGTCGCCCACCCCCAGCAAGACGGCGTAGCGCAACAGGCCGAGGGAGCTGCAGCCCTTGACCCAGTAAGCCGAATCCAGCAGTTGGACCTTGGCGTCCTTGGGACGGCCCTTGAGCGAGGTGACCAACTGATGGATGTCATCCGACGCGCAGACGCTTTCCAGCGCACTTTTTTCTGCCCGCGACAGCGACCAGAAATGCTTGCCCAGCGGGATCGTCGGCCGCACGTTGTCGATGCGCTCACGGGCCAGGCTTTTCCAGGTGCGCTCGACGGCGCTGCGCATCCCCGCCTTGACCTGGGACGGACGCGGCGGTACCTCGTCGGGCTTGTCCTTGAACGCCTGTTCATAGCCCACCATCATTTCTTCAAGCATGCGCGCGGTGGTCACGCCCGGCAGGTCCGAACCGCGCGCGGCGGTGGCCAGGGACAGCGCCAGGCGCACCAGGTCGTGGGCCGGGTTGCCGATCACGGCCTGGTCAAGGTCGCGGATATGCATATCGATGCGGCCCTTGTTGTCGCCGGTAGGCCCCAGGTTGCCCGCGTGGCAGTCGCCGCAGATCCAGATCGCCGGGCCTTGAGGCAGACGCCTGCCCATCTGGCTGTGCAGCCACTCGTAGAATTGCACGGTGCTGCCGCGCACATACGCGTGGGCGGAGCGTGCCATCTTCAAATTGCGCAGTTGGGTGAGGTGTGGCATGCGAGCGGAGGGGCGCGGTATTTTCATGGAATAACTCAGTGCAGGTGTAGCGGTAGAACGCCGGCCCCGAGCAAATGTTTCATTATGTTTCAGAAATAAACTCAGACACGCCCACTCTCCTCCAGCAACCACGCCTTGAAGGCCTGCATGGCCGAGGTCTCGGCCCGCGACTGCAGGCGCGTCAGCCAGTAGCTGCCGGTGCTGATGCCGACGTCGAAGGGCTGGCGAATCACATCACTCTCCAGTTGCCGCGAGAACATCATCGCCGGCGCCAGCGCCACGCCGCTGCCTTGCAGCGCCGCCTCCATCATCGCCAGCGACGAGTCGAACACGATGCTGCGCGGTACCAGGGTGTCGGCGGGCAGCCCGGCGGCCTGAAGCCACAGGCTCCACTCATCCGCGCGGTAGGAGCGCAATAGCGTGTGTTTCAACAGGTCGGCCGGCGTGTGCAACTGCGCGGCGAGTGACGGCACACACAGCACCGTCAGCGGCGCTTCCAGCAACTCCAGCGCATCCGTGCCGTGCCAGGCACCGGCACCGAAACGGATCGCGTAATCCAGGCCTTCGGCAGCCACGTCGACGCGGTTGTTGTGGGTGGACAGGCGCAGGTCGATGAACGGGTAGCGGCTCTGGAAGTCCGGCAGACGTGGCAGCAGCCAGCCGACGGCAAAGGTGCCGACCGCGCCCACGGTGAGTACCTCGCGGTAATGCCCGCCCTCGAACTGACCCAAGGTGTGGGCAATACGGTCGAACGACTCGCGCACCACCGGCAGCAGGGTTTCGCCCTCGCGGGTGAGCATCAACCCGCGGGGCAGGCGCTTGAACAAGGTGACAGTGAGCTGCGCCTCCAGGCTCTTGACCTGATGGCTGACCGCCGCCTGGGTCACGCATAACTCGATGGCAGCGCGGGTAAAGCTCAGATGCCGGGCGGCCGCTTCGAAGGCGCGCAAGGCGTTCAACGGTAAGTGGGAGCGGAGCATATTGACCCCAATATTTCTAATGACTGCTGCGAGATATCATCGTTTGCCCAGGACCGGCGAACGGCCTACATTTGCCTCGCCCGCGCAGGCCCTTCATTCAATCGATCATTCTCATGGAAGCGTTATCATGCCCCAACATTTACTGTCTGGCGTGCGTAATTTCACCGCCCTCGCGGTGTTTATCACCGCCGGCAACTGCCTGGCGGCCACCGACCTGCAGGCGGTGGTGGATGCCAATGTAAAACCGCTGATGCAGCAGCAGTCGATTAACGGCCTGGTGGTCGGCGTGGTGCGGGCCGGCAAGGCGCAATACTTTAACTACGGCCTCGCCGCCACCGACACTCGCCAGCCGGTCAGCGAAAACACCCTGTTCGAAGTGGGCTCGGTGAGCAAGACCTTCACCGCGACCCTGGCCGGTTACGCGGTAGCCAGCGGCAAACTCACGCTTTCCGACCCGGCCAGCCATTACCTGCCGGCACTGGGCGGCGGCAAGTTCGACCACATCAGCGTGCTCAACCTCGGCACCTACACCGCCGGCGGCTTGCCCCTGCAATTCCCCGCCAACGCGGATAACAGCCAGCGCATGATCAGCTACTTCCAGCAGTGGCAACCCGACTTCGCCCCTGGCACCCAGCGCCTGTATTCCAACCCGAGCCTGGGGTTGTTCGGCTACCTGGCGGCGCAGAGCCTCAAGCAGCCGTTCGCTCAGGCGATGGAAAAGACCCTGTTGCCCGCGCTCGGGCTCAAGCACACCTTCATCAAGGTGCCGCAGAGCCAGATGAGCCTGTACGCCCAGGGCTATGGCAAAGATGGCAAACCGGTACGCGTCGGCCCCGGCGCCCTGGACAGCGAGGCCTACGGCATCAAGACCAGTGCTGCGGACTTGCTGAAGTACGTTGACGCGAACATGCACCCGGCGACGCTGGATAAAACCCTGCAGCAGGCGATCAGCGTGACTCACACGGGTTACTACAACGTGGAGGGCATGACCCAGGGCCTGGGCTGGGAAATGTACCCCTACCCCATCCCGCTCGATAGGTTGATGGCCGGCAACTCCACACCCATGGCAATGGAACCGCACACGGTCAACTGGCTGACCCCGCCCCAGGCGCCCCACGCCGACACCCTGGTGAACAAGACCGGCTCCACCAATGGGTTTGGCGCCTACGTGGCGTACGTGCCGAGCAAGGGAGTGGGCGTGGTGATATTGGCGAACAAGAACTACCCGAATGCCGAACGGGTAAAGGTCGCCCATGCAATTTTGAGTGCGCTGGACCACTAACGGTGGAGGGGCCGGTGCGACGATTCGACTGGCCCCCTCCCACCTATTGACCCGCGCTACATCCCCAGCCAATGCGGCAAGGCCAGCGAGATAAACGGCAAGTACGTGACCATGATCAGGAACACCAACAGGATCATCAGCCACGGCAACGCCGCACGAATGGTCTGCCCCAGCGTCAACCCGGTCACCGCCGAGGTCACGAACAGGTTCAGCCCCACCGGTGGGTGCACCAGGCCGATTTCCATATTGACCACCATCACGATGCCCAGGTGAATTGGGTCGATGCCCAGCTTCATGGCGATCGGGAAGAAGATCGGCGCCAGGATCAGCACGATGGCCGAAGGCTCCATGAAGCTGCCGGCGATCAGCAGCACCACGTTGACCATGATCAAAAAGCCAATCGGCGTGAGGCCCTCGGACAGCACCCAGGCGGTGATTTCCTGGGGGATCTGCTCGGTGGTCAGCACATGGGCGAAGAGCATGGCATTGGCGATGATAAACATCAGCATGATCGCCAGGCGCCCGGACTCCAGCAGCACCTTGGGGCAGTCGCGCAGCTTCATGTCCTTGTAGACGAACAACGCCACGAACGCCGAGTACACCGCCGCAACCGCCGCCGCTTCGGTGGGGGTGAACATGCCGCTGTAGATGCCGCCGAGGATGATCACCAGCAACAACAGGCCCCAGAACGCGCGGCGCGCACAGCCCAGCCATTCACGAAACGTCGCCCGTGGCTGGGCCGGCAGCTTCTTGATGCGCGCGACAATGTAGATCGCCACCATCAGCATCAGGCCCAGCAGCAAGCCCGGGATCACCCCGGCCATGAACAGCTTGCCCACCGAGGTTTCCGTCGCCGCCGAGTACACCACCATCACGATCGACGGCGGAATCAGGATGCCCAGGGTGCCGGCGTTGCAGATGATCCCCGCGCCGAATTCCTTCGGGTAACCGGAGCGCACCATGCCCGCCACCGCAATCGAACCCACCGCCGCCACCGTCGCCGGGGATGAGCCGGACAGCGCCGCAAACAGCATGCACGCCAGTACCGCCGCAATCGCCAGGCCGCCACGGATATGCCCGACACAGGCGTTGGCAAAGTCGATCAGCCGCTGCGCCACGCCGCCGGTGGTCATGAACGCACCGGAGAGCAGGAAGAACGGGATCGCCAGGAAGGTATAGGCGTCGGAGGTTTCGAACAGCTTGATCGCCAGGGAACTGACCGAGTCCGGGCTGAACATCAGGATCGACACCGCGCCCGACAAACCCAGCGCGATGGCAATCGGCACGCCGAGGAACATGAACACGAACAACAGCAGGAACAGACAGAGCACGGCCATCAGTGACGCTCCCCATGGCTGCCGGCCAACTTGCTGGCCTCACCGGCCTCATCGGCCAGCCCCAATCCGACCTGACGGCGGGTAAAGATGCGGTAGAAAATTTCCAGGTAGCGGATAAACACCAGGGCAAAACCGATGGGCACGATGATCACGATGTCACCCACGTCGATGCCGAACTTATCGAGGTCTTCGGCGCCGATATGGGCGGTCATCACCGCGCTGACCCACTTGTAGCTGGCGACCATGAACAGCCCGGCATAGGCCAGGCAACACAGGCAGGCGAGCATGCCCAGCACGCGCTGCACCGGACGCCGGGTCAGCTTGACCAGCGCGTCCACCCCCAGGTGGCCGGCGGTGCGCACCCCATAGGAAATGCCGAAGAAAATCAGCCAGCCGAACATGGCCTTGGTCAGCGCCACGCTCCAGGTCATGTCCTGGGCCCAGGTCATGGTGCCGTCGCCCAGGGCGCTGAAGAAGTTGCTGCTGAAGGCCCACTTGTCGGCCAGGGCAAAGAACAGCGTGTAGATGTTGTTGAGCATGACGTAGACGAATGTCACCAGGGTCATGGCCGCCAGCAGGAAGGCAATAAAGCCTTCCTCCAGGTGCTCCCAGACGCGCCTTAGCGTTTGCATGGCAAAACCTCGCGAAAGCAAAATGAGATGTCAGGGCGGAAACCGGCCTTTACTGGTTGGCGGCATCCGCCGCCTTGATCAGATCAGCCCCGATCTCGCCTTCGAACTTCTGCCATACCGGGCGCATCGCGTCGCGCCACAACTGGCGTTGCTCGGGGGTCAGCTCGATGATTTCGCTGGTCCTGGCGTCGATGATCTTCTGCCTGGCCGACTGGTTCAGGGCTTCGGCCTGTTTGTTCACCTCGACGGTGACCTCGACCATGACCTGCTCCAGGGTGCTGCGGATGTCCGGCGGCAGGCCGTTCCAGAACGTGGCATTGGTGATGACCATGTAGTCGATCAGGCCATGGTTGGATTCGGTGAAGTACTTCTGCACTTCGTTGACCTTCTGGCTTTCATAGTTCGACCAGGTGTTCTCGGTGCCATTCACGGTGCCGGTCTGCAAGCCCTGGTACACCTCGGCAAAGCTCATCTTGCGCGGGTTGGCGCGGATCGCCTTGAACTGTTCCTCCAGCACGCTGGAGGCCTGCACGCGGAATTTCAGGCCACGGGCGTCCTTGGGTTCATGCAGCGCCTTGTTGGCGGAGAGTTGCTTGAGGCCGTTGTGCCAATAAGCCAGGCCGAGGATGTTCTTGTTCTGCATCGAGGTCAGCAGTTGCTTGCCCTCGGCGGCCTGGAAGCGGTCGACGGCGGCCAGGTCGTTGAACAGGAACGGCAGGTCATAGATCTGCACTTGCCGGGTGTATTGCTCGAACTTGGCCAGGGATGGCGCCAGCATCTGCACGTCGCCCAGCAGCAGCGCTTCCATTTCCTTGCCGTCACCGAACAGTGACGAGTTGGGGTACACCTCGACCTTGACCTTGCCCGGCAAGCGTTCTTCGGCGAGCTTCTTGAACAGCAACGCGCCCTGGCCCTTGGGGGTGTTTTCAGCGACCACGTGGGCGAACTTGATCACGATCGGGTCCGCCGCCTGGGCCAGGCCTGCGGCAAACAAGGTGGCGGCGCAGAACAGCGCCCGAGAAAGCTTGAGCATGGAAATCACCTTCTTATTGTTGTGGTTAGGGCAAGGTGCCTGATATGACGCGTGTAGTGAATTTCGAATTTTTGATACCTGCGTTCGGCCACGCCGAACACCAACCTCAAGAAAAATGCAGTTCCCCCGGCCACATTTGATTCGGCTCCGTCAGCTATGACTGTGCGAGCAACCGCTGCGCCCGCAACAACACCGGCGCATCCACCATCTGCCCATCAATCTGGTAAGCCCCCGCCCCATGCGCCCCGGCGTCCACCACCCGCTGCGCCCAGGCCAGGTCTGCGGCGCTAGGCGCCAACGCTTCATGGATCACCGCCACCTGCCTGGGATGGATACACAACGCGCCGGCAAAGCCCATTTCATAGGCATGCCGGATCGAACGGCGCAGGCCGTCGGGGTCGTCGATGGCCGGGTGCACGCCATCCAGTGGCGCCACCAGGCCAGCCGCGCGGGAGTGCACGATCAGCGCCAGGCGTGCCTGGTCGAGGGCGAACTGCGCGGCCGGGGAGTTGCTGCTCAGGTTGAGGTCCAGCGCCAGGTCCAGGCCGCCGAATGACAGACGTTCGACCTGCGGCGCCTGGGCGATGTCGGCCAGCGCCAGCAAGCCGCGGGCGCTTTCGATAATCGGCCAGATCAGCTTGCCCGCCGTGGCGACCACCGCCACCTGGGCCGCACTTTCCACTTTCGGCAGGAGTACACCCGCCACGTTGGCGTAGGCTTTGCAAAACGCCACATCGTCGAAATGCCCGGCATGTTCCGGCGCATTGATGCGCACCCACACCCGGGCCTGCGGGTGACTTTGCAGGAACGCCCCGAGGTTATCCCGCGCCTGGCGCTTGAGCGGCTCTTCCACCGCGTCTTCGAAATCCACGATCACGGCGTCGGCGCCACTGGCCAGCGCCTTGGCAAAGCGTTCCGGTCGGCTGCCGGGAACAAACAGCGCAGAGCGCACAAGAGGATTTGGCATAACGGACTTCCTTATTAGATAACGCCGCGCGCACGCAGGCTGTCGATGGCATCGCCGGAGTAACCGAGCTGCTCGAGGATGCCCTGGCTGTGCTGCCCCAGCGCCGGCACGGCGTCCATGCGCGGGGTAAACGCCCCGTTGCGCGCCGGCGGCAGCAGCGATGGCAGCGGGCCGGCAGGGCTTGCCACTTCACGCCAACTGTCGCGGGCCTTGAGCTGCGGGTGGTCCCACACGCCTTGCATATCGTTGACGCGGGCGCTGGCGATCTGCGCGTCCTCCAGGCGCTGGATCACGGCCTCGGCATCCAGTTGGGCAAAGCTGTCGACGATGATCTGGCGCAGCGCCTCGCGGTTGGCCGAGCGCTTGAAGTTGGCGCTGAAGCGCTCATCCGTCGCCAGCCCAGGCGTGAGCAGGACCTTGTCGCAGAACGCCGCCCATTCGCGCTCATTCTGCAAACCGAGCATCACCGTGCCGCCGTCACCGGTGGGAAACGGCCCGTAGGGGTAGATGGTCGAGTGCGCCGCGCCGGCACGCGGCGGCGGCGGCGCACCGTCGAAGGCGTAGTACATCGGGTAGCCCATCCATTCCACCAGGCTTTCGAGCATGCTCACGTCGATGCGGCTGCCCTGCCCCGTCTTGCCGCGCAGCAGCAGCGCGGAAAGGATGCCGCTGTAGGCGTACATGCCGGCGGAGATATCGGCGATGGAGCAACCGGCCTTGGCCATCTGCTCGTCACCCGGGCCACCGGTCACCGACAGAAAGCCGCCCTCGCTCTGGATCAGCAGGTCATAGGCTTTCTTTTTCTCGTAGGGCCCGCCTTCGCCATAGCCGGAAATGTCGCAGACGATCAGCCGTGGAAAGCGTGCATGCAGCGCCTCGAACGACAGGCCCATGCGCGCCGCCGCGCCCGGTGCAAGGTTCTGCACCAGCACATCGGCCTCCGCCAGCAGGCTGTCGAGGATGGCGTCGGCTTCGTCCTGCTTGAGGTCCAGGGTGAGGCTTTCCTTGGAGCGGTTGGTCCACACGAAATGCGAGGCCAGGCCACGCACGCGCTCATCGTAGCCACGGGCGAAGTCACCGGCACCGGGGCGTTCGATCTTGATCACGCGGGCGCCGAGGTCGGCCAGTTGACGGGTGCAAAAGGGCGCGGCGATCGCGTGTTCCAGGCTGACAACGGTGATGCCGTCCAGCGGTCGTGGGTCAGTCATGACAGTTCCTCAGAGCCAGTGGGCCATGGACGCGGCGTTGCGCACATCCCAGACCTTGGCGATCAATATGTCGGCCTGGGCCGGTGTGCGGGCGCTACTGAACCGGGCGAGGCGCTGGAATTTATCCGCCAGCTCTGCACGGCTCAGGCTGTTCCCCGGGTCGCCCTTGGGCTCGTCGATGGCGCCGTGCAGGGTGCGGCCGTCAACCGTGGTGACGGTGACGCGGCCGAGCCAGCGCTGCGGGTAGGCGCCATCGACCTCGGGGTCGAGGGTCATGCTGACCCTGTCGCGAAAGGCGGCGACGGCGGGATCGGTCAACGCGTACTCATGGAACTCGGTGAGCCCGGCCTTGCCATGCACGGCGATCAACCCCAGCACGGTGCCCATGGAGAACTTGGCCTGATGCACGCTGGTCGGCACGCTTACCCGCCCCAGCACATCGATGGCGCCTTGGTGCACACGGGTTTCCACACCGGCGACATCGACGGCCTCCAGGCCTTCGCGTTGCATCAACGCCAGCAACGCATCGGCGGCCGGATGGGTATGGCGGCACGACGCGTGGAACTTGAACGAGGTCTCCAGCAGCGCCCAACGGCTGCCAAGGCCAGCCGACAACTTGCTCGGCTCGGCATCCGTGGACATGCCCGCCGCCAGGCCCTGGTCGCCTTCGAGGATATTGCGCGCACCGGTCAGGCCATCCGCTGTCAGGTACGCGGCGAGCAAACCGTCCGCGGCCGCCTTGGCCGTGTGCAGTTGCTTGGAGTCGGCGGCATCGCGCAGGAATTCCCACAGCCCGGCGGCCTGGGTGCCGGCGCTGCCAAGCAGATGGGTGAACTGGTCCTGATTGAAACCCAGCAACTTGCCCACCGCCACGGCCGCCGCCAGGGTGCCCACCGTGGCCGTGGTGTGGAAGATGCGGTAGTGGGAGCGCCCCATGAATTCGCCGATGCGGATCCCCGCCTCATAGCCGGCCACCGAGGCCAGCAACAAGTCACGGCCGGATTTACCGAGGTCCTGGGCGGCCGCCAAGGCAGCGGGAAACACCACGGTGGCCGGGTGCAGCACCGAGCTGTTGTGCAGGTCATCCTGTTCCACCAGGTGGGACGAGGCGCCGTTGACCAAAGCAGCGAAATACGCGCTGCTGCCGGTGCCATTGACGATCACCTGGGCCGGGCCGCTGCTCGGGCCCATCTTCCGCGCATAGCGCTCGAACAATGGGATCGGGTGCGCGCCCTGGCTGGCCAACGCGGACGCCAGCCAATCCAGGTACAGGTCTTCGGTGCGCGCCAGCACGGGTTCAGGCAACTGCTCGTAGGCCAGGTCGGCCAGAAACCGACACAGGGCTTGGGTATGGCTCATGGGCAGGCCCTCAGAAGCTGCGTGGCAGCTCGAGCAGGTGCTCGGCCACGTAGGACAGGATCAGGTTGGTGGAGATCGGCGCCACCTGGTACAGGCGCGTCTCGCGGAATTTGCGCTCCACGTCGTACTCACAGGCAAAGCCAAAGCCGCCGTGGGTCTGCAGGCAGGCATTGGCCGCTTCCCAGGACGCCTTGGCCGCCAGGTACTTGGCCATGTTCGCGCTGGCGCCGGCATTCGCGCCGCTGTCGTATTCCGCACAGGCGCGCCAGCGCATCAGGTCGGCCGCTTCGACTTCGATATGGGCTTCGGCAATCGGAAACTGCACGCCCTGGTTCTGCCCGATGGGCCGGCCGAACACCACGCGGTCGCGGGCGTAGGCGCTGGCCTTGTCGATAAACCAGCGGCCGTCGCCGATGCATTCGGCGGCGATCAGGGTGCGTTCGGCATTGAGGCCGTCGAGGATGTATTTGAAGCCCTTGCCCTCCTCGCCGATCAAGCTATCGAGGGGCAGTTCAAGGTTGTCGAAGAACAACTCATTGGTCTCGTGGTTGACCATGTTCGCAATGGGCTGCACGGTCAGGCCGTTGCCGATGGCCTCACGCAGATCGACCAGGAAGATCGACATGCCTTCGGACTTTTTCTTCACCTCGGCCAACGGCGTGGTGCGCGCCAGCAGGATCATCAGGTCGGAATGCTGCACCCGCGAGATCCAGACTTTCTGGCCGTTGATCACGTATTTGTCGCCACGCTTGATCGCGGTGGTCTTGATCTTGGTGGTGTCGGTGCCGGTGGTGGGCTCGGTGACGGCCATGGATTGCAGGCGCAATTCGCCACTGGCGAGCTTGGGCAGGTAGAAGCGTTTTTGCGCCTCGCTGCCGTGACGCAACAGGGTGAACATGTTGTACATCTGCCCATGCACGGTGCCGGAGTTACCGCCGCAGCGGTTCACCTCCTCGAGGATCACCGAGGCTTCGGCCAGGCCCAGGCCGGAGCCGCCGTACTCCTCGGGAATCATCGCCGACAGCCAGCCGGCGTCGGTCAGCGCCTTGACGAAGGCTTCGGGGAAGCCCTTTTCTTCGTCGATCCGACGCCAGTAGGCCGCGTCGAATGCGGCGCACAAGGCGCGCACGCCGTCGCGGATGGAGTTGAGTTCTTCGTTGTCATTCGGGTTCATCTCACGGCTCTCCGCCTGTTGTTCTTGGCTTATTCGAAATGCACTTCAGCGGTTTGCGCCAGGCCATCGGTATTCCCGGCCCACAACGCTGCCACCCCGGTGTCACTGATGCGACCGCCCACTGCAAACGGCTGCGGCGCAATCAACGGGCGCACGCCGCGATAGGCAAAGCGCCGCACGCTGGCTTCGGGATGGGCGCGGCAAAACGCGCGCAGGCTCAAGGTCGCGATCAGCGGGCCATGCACCACCAGCCCGGCGTAGCCTTCGGTGCCGGTGACATAGGGGTAGTCGTAGTGAATGCGGTGACCGTTGAAGGTCACGGCGCTGTAGCGAAACAGCAGGGTCGGCGTGGGGTCGATGGTTTCCTGCCACTCGCCCTGGGCCGGGGCCTCGCCGCTGCCCGGCTTGGGCGGCGTCGGCTCGCGGTAGACGATGTCCTGTTCTTCGCGGATCGCCAGGCGACCGTCCTGGGCATAGTCATGGCGCACGGTGACAAACAACAGCGAGCCGCTGCGGCCGGTCTTTTCTTCGACCTGGGTGATGGTCGACACGCGGGTTGCCGCCTCGCCGGCCCGCAGCGGGTGCAGGAACTCGATACGCCCGCCCGCCCACATGCGATTGCGGTTATCCGCCGGCGGCAGGAAGCCGCCACGGGCCGGGTGGCCGTCGCCGCCCAGGGCGCTTTCCGGCAGCGGGTCCTGGAAGAAGCACCACTGCCACAGCGGCGGCAGGTCCGCGCCCTGCTCGGGGACGGCTTCGCCAAAGGTGGCGGCAATGCGTTTGAGCAGGTTATGGCTCAGGTGGTCGTGGGCGGTTTCGCTTCGGCCGATCCAGTCAGTGGCGCTCATCGGGTACAGGTCCTCGGGCAGTGAGTGTCTGCCCCGGATCATGCAAGCGCCGGCCCGTTCTGAGAATTTGCATTTCAATAAACCAGCGTTCGGTTATGCTGAACGCCGCATTCCAACCCGTACCGTTTGTGGCGAGGGCGCTTGCTCCCGCTGGACTGCGCAGCAGGCCTGGTTTTTTGCGGCCGCTTCGCGCCCCAACGAGAGCAAGCGCCCTCGCCACAGGTCTTCGCAAGCCTGGAGTTTTGCATGCACTTCGACCTGGCCGACCTGCGCCTGTTTATCCATATCGCCGAATCCCCCAGCCTCACCCAGGGCGCCAGGCGTGCGTTCCTCTCGCCGGCCGCCGCGAGTGCGCGGATCAAGGCGCTGGAAGGCCAACTCGACACGCGCCTGCTGTACCGCGACAGCCGTGGCGTAGAGATCACCCCGGCGGGTGAACGGCTGCTGCACCATGCGCGGTTGATCATGCGCCAGGTGGATTACCTCAAGAGTGAGTTCACCCAATACGGCGTGGATTCCGCCGGGCATATCCGCATCTTCGCCAACACCACGGCGGTCACCGAGTTCCTCCCGGAGGTGCTGGCCGGCTTCCTGTCCCAGCGCCCTGGCGTGACCGTCGACCTGCAGGAGCGCTTATCCCGCGATATCGTGCGCGGCGTGCTGGATGGCACCAGTGACATGGGCATCATCGCCGGCCCCGTGGAGGCGGCGGGTTTGCAGGTGCTGCACTTCAGCACCGACACACTGGTGCTGATGGTGCCCGTCGGCCACGCCTTGGCCGGTCAAGCCTCGGTCACCCTGGAGCAGACCCTGGCCTATCAGCATATCGGCCTGCATGAAGGCAGCACCTTGCTCAGCTTCCTGCGTGAACACGTCGAGCGGCTGGGCAAGCATTTGTCCCTGCGTATCCAGGTGTCGAGCTTCGAGGCGATTTGCCGGATGGTCGAAGCGGGCGTGGGCATCGGCATCATCCCCGAGTCCGCCGCCGTACGGCACAGCCGCACCATGCAACTGGTGGCGGTGACGCTGGATGAGCCGTGGGCGATTCGCGAGCGCAGTATTCTGGTCAGGGAGCTTGAGGCACTGCCCGGCACCATACGGGCATTGATTGCCACGTTGATGCCGGAAACGGTCAATGCAGGGTGAGGTTGTGCTGGCTGGCGTGGTCGAGGTTGATGTGGCTCAAGCGGCCTTGATCATCGAATAACAGCCAGTCCGCCCCCAGGCGCCGCGCCTGGACTTGCGCTTGTGGCCAGTGCAGGCTGACGCAGAGCCGGTCGCTGGCGCGATGAATGAAATGCCAACGGGTCTCTTCTTCCTCCACGCCATAGCGGATCAGCAGCCAGTCCTCGAACAGGAATGGCCAGACCGTTTGATCCCACTCCTCCTCCCGCAGGTTGCCGGGCAAACGATAGCCCTTGCGCGCCCCACCCTGCTTCAGGACGAGGATCGGCGGCCCTTCGCTGTCGTACTTGATCAAGTATTGCGCCGCCTGACCGGTTGCACTGGGTAGCCCGAAATCCGCTTCTATGACATCGATTCCAGGGTCGCGACTGATCAAGCGACGCTCCGGCAAACGATAATGCCAGAGCGCCAGGATCCCGCCCATTTCCAACAGCCAGAGGTATTCGTTGTGCTGATCCGTCTCGAGGGCATGCACCCGTGCCGGTAGATCGCCCACGTGCCATAACGTTTCAAACCCACGATCGACGTCCACCACCCGCAGTTCCCGGTCACGGCCGACGGTCCAGGCAGTGCCGTCAAACACCTTGGCAAATACGTCCAGCGCCAAGACACCAAGGTCCGTGGCCGTGCGGCTTACCAGGTCCAGCTTGCTGATACGCCACAGCCGGTCTCGACGCGTCAGCGCCAAGGCCACTTGGCGGCTGCGGCCGATGACAATCTGCTGCGCCGGCACCGCAAAATGAAACAGCGTCTTGCCCTGCGCATCCACCACCATCGCGCCGGCCTCGCCCAGCCCCAACAGGTAACGCTCATCGTGCAGGGGCACGGCATCCAGGATCGGCCGATTGCCCGCCGCCGGTGCGGACCACTCCAGCGTGCTGCCCACGCGGTCCAGCGACACAACGGCTGGACGTTTCAGCGCCTGGCCCGGCAGGTCCGCCTGAAGCAATTTATCCCGACTCATTTTGACCAGCGCCTGCAACTGATTGAAGTTCAGACGCCCGTGCCCACTGAACTGGTCGGCAAGAATCGCGTGCACGGTAGCGCCTGCCAGCCAGGCCAGGGCCGAGGATTGGGCTTTATGTTCCAGCAATGCCTCGGCCAGGGCGGCGCGCTCGCTGCCGCGCGCGGGGTCGTCACGCACGTCTTCGACCCATTCGCCGTACGCCTCCAGGGTGTCCGGCAGCAGGATGGCGCGCTTGACCAACGCGCCAATGGCCAGGCGCCCACCGGCCGCTTCGGCATTGAGCAGCCATTGCGCGGCGCGTGGGCGTTCAGCCGGCAGACTCCAGATCACATCGACCGCTTGCAGCCACAATCCCTTGGCGATCAACGCTTCGGCCCACTCCAGGCGCAGGCGGTCGGCGGTTTCCGGTGATTTGGCCTGGAGCATCAACACCGCATCGCCGAAGGCATCGTCACGGCGCGCCACCAGCAAGGCGCGCTGCCAGTTCTCGGCCAGGCACAACAGGCGTACGATCACCCCAGGTGGCATATCCCAGGCCAGGGCGAGGTCGGCGGCTTGTTGATAGCGCGCGTGTTTTTCCAGGTAATCGAGGGCCTGCTGACGCTCCTTGAGCAACTCGGCGAGGATAAACACCGCTTCTTCAATGCGCCCGGCGCGGTCCAGGCGCTCATAGGTCTGGCGGTAGACCTGGCGCAGGTGCTCGGTCATCCCCTCTTCGAAGAACATCGAACGGCTTGCCCCGTTCTGCCGGTCCAGGGCCAGGTCCTGGCGGCGTTGGGGCGTTCCAAAGCTCTGCTCGTCACCGGACTGCTCACCATTCAAGGGAATGGCATGGCGCAAGGCTTCTTCGAAATTGCCGTCCTCGAACATCTCAAGCATCCGCCGCACATAAGCAGCCTGACGCTTGCCATACAACGTGGACAAACGCGAATGCAGGGTCAGGCGGGTCAGCCAGCGGCGCCATGCGGCGGGTTTGTGCTGGCGCGGTTCGCTGCGCGCAGCGATGCCTGGGGCGACCGGTGCTGTTGGCGTGCCGGCGACTGGCGTGCGCCCACGCCGCAGCGCTCGGTTCAGGCCCCATAAAAAGCCGGTCAAGAACAGCCCACCGACCAACGTCAAGCCGACCACCGCAAAAACCTGATCGCTGCTCAGCGTCGGCATGGGTGTCAAGGGCGCGTGCTGACCCTGGTTGGCCATCCACAGCACAGCAGTCACCAGCGCAAAGGTCGCGCCAAGCTTGAGTGCCGGGAACGCGGCAGGCTCGCGTGAGCCCCACTCGCTGTTGCCAGGCGCGGTCGCTTTGGCCGGCGGGCTCTTCGGCGCATGGCGCTGACGTTCGATCAGCGCCTGCATCACCCCTTCCCGCTCCGGGCTGACGGGTCCCAGTGCCCCGCCGAGAATCTCACGCACATCGGTGACCCGCAGCGGCGGCACCGGTTCCAGTACCGGTGCATGGCAGTCGAAGGTATCCAACAGTGTGCAGGCGCTGATATCCAGCCACTGCCCAGGCGCCAGCAACTGCGCATCGCGCAACTGCAAGGCCTGCACCTGGCTGCCACGCACCAGCCACAGGTCGGCAGCCGGCAAGGCCCGCAGCTCCTGCGGGTCGAGCAACGCGGAGGACAAACCACGGCCCTGGCGCACCAGCGGCCAACCGACCAGGGTTTCGCACAACACCGATTCAGGCCGCGCGAACTGCAACACATCGCCGTCGGCAAAGCGGTAGGCACGGGCGCCGGGCTGCCAGTATTCGAGGATCAAGCCGGCGCGCTCGTGCAAATCCAAGCGGTCGCTGGAAAACCACAGCCCATCAATGTGTTGATGCCCCGTCAGCAGCGGGCGCCTGATCAGCATTCCGTCCTGTTCAAGCATGCTCACGCTCATGAGTTAACAACGCGACCTGGTTACACAGCACTTGCAGGCGCATGGCACGCTCGGGCACCGAATACACCAACAGTTCACGGGCGCTGGTGATAACGGCGACCAGGCCACTCATCGGGCAGAACGTTGCCCGCGCAATCGCTGCCGAGGTGGTGAACAGCACACGCTGCTGCCCTTCGATATACAAACCGACGGTGTACTGGTTCGGGCCCAGCAGTACCAGCGCGTGCAGTTCCTGGGGGCCAACCTCATGGTGCAGGCCGATGGCCTTCCAGCCGGGGGCCAGGTCGATCTGGGCTTTTTTCGAGGGGAAGCTGTCGTGGGTGACCACGCGCCAACGTTGGCTGCCAAGATTATCGGTCAGCAGTGCACAGCCGCCAAAGTACTGCCGCCAATAGGCGGTGCCTGCAAACAGTACCTGGCTCACGCCATTGGCCGTACCCACCGCGTAACCACCGGACCTCAGCCCATCGCCCGTAGCCGCATACACGACGACTTGCCCGCCTTCACTGCGGGCGTAGGCCAGGGTCAAGGTGTCGACCTGGGCCAGGCCGATGACATTGTCGGTGATGTCGCAGCCCTCACGCGCCGGGGCGCGGAGCACCGCGCCTTGCCAGCAGGCGAGCCGGCCCTTGCTGTCCAGCAGGTAGAGCCGTTCGCTTTTCTGACTGCGCAACCACACCGAGGGCAGGAACGTCGCGGTGCCTGGAGGAAGGTGCAGTCGTTCGGCGGGCGGTTTGTCGATCGGGGCAATGCCCGGTATGTTCCAGAAGCTCAAGGTGTTGTCACTGCTGAGCACAGCGCCCAGGCTGCGGTAGTGAAAGCTCATGCTCAACGCGCGTTGGTGGCTTGACCACAGGCGCCGACGCACCTCGAGGGATTTTTTCTGGTTCCTCGACGGCAGCTTGATCACCACCATTCCGGTTTCATCCAGCATGCGCAGGGCGACATGGCTGCCGGAGCCTGAGATCACCGGCGGCAAGGTCAGGACCACGCGCGGCACCACACCAGTCTTGCTGGCGGGCGGTGCCTTGACCTCGTGATCGAACCGCCCTTTGAGCAATTGCACCGCGTGCTGCGCTTGCGGCATCGGCAGCAACACCCGTCGCGTCTGGCTTGCCTGCAGCTCAAACGACAGGCTACGCCCATCCAGGCTGCGCTTGACCTGGACCCGGTGGCTGCAATGCCTGGCGTCGGCGACCGGCAAGCGTTGCCCGACCATCCAGCATTCACCCACAGGACGATCCTGCGCGGCCATCCAGTCGCGCCAGGCATACCAATGGCTGTCGCTCACCCCTTCATAGGTGCGGGCGTTAAGCAGACGTTTGATCTGTGCAGGCGAATCCAGTTCATGCAACACCGGCGGACCTTGCAGCAGCCCCCAACGCAGCTCGGCGCCCGCCTCTTCGGCACGCCGCGCCAACAGCATCAGCAATGCGATATGCACCAGGCGTGCGGCCCCCAACTGCAAGGGACCGGCGTCGAACAGCACCACTATCAGGCGGTTGGCCTCACGGGCACGGTACTGGGGCGCGAGGAACATATGCTCGCCCCCGACCGCACGGCGAAGAAACTCATCGGGTACCTCCTCTGCCAGCAACCATTCACTGGAGAGCAGACGCTCATAGGGGCCACGGCGTTGCAGGTCGCCCAGGCCATCAGGCTCCGGCACACCGCCTTGTTGCCTGCCCCGCAGTGGGCCGAGCAGCGGGTTGAGACGGCCCAGCAGATCGGCGAACACCGGCAGGTGCTGGGGCGCAAACCATTCCAGCCACTGCCGCCAGGGTTGCAGGGCATCAGGCAGTTGCATCGGGCATCCCCCAGTGAGCAGCGATTCGCCGCAAATGATCGGGGCTGACGGGCAGCAAGCGATCCAGCGGCACCACGGCCTGCGGTTCACGCCACAGCAATAACGGCGAACGTTTGAAGCGTGCCGCCAGGGCCTGGCCCAGCACATCTACCGCAGTTGTCGGCTCCCAACTGGTGGGCAACCACAGCCCTGGCGCGACATCTCCCGGTGCGGCGTAGGCCACCCCGTCGACCCAGGGCAGGTCAACACCGGCGCCGGTAACCACCAGCACTTCACCGCTGGCCGTGGCTTGCAGTCGCGCAGCCTGTTCGTCCGGCAGCTGTAACAAGCGCGCGTGCAGAAGCCGAGCAGCGTCACCCCAGGCGACAGCGGCCTGCGGCTCGGTCGGCACCTGCCGTGGGCGCCAGGTCCATCGCTGCAACGCTGCACTCATGGCGTGGGCGTCAGCAGTCGCGCCAATTGCCCGCGTACCTGTCGCAACGGCTCAGGCAGGGTCTGGCTGTTGAAGTTGGCGTCAATCTCGCGCAGCAGGCCTTCCAGCGCCGGGCTCGCCGGTGGTTCGGTGCGTGCCAGGTAATCTTCGGCGGTTTCCAACAGGCGATTGAGTCGTGACATCGGCTGCAAGGTGGCTTCCTCCACCGCACTGAACAAATGACGGTTGCTGGAGGCGGCAAACAGGTCGCGCAGCACTTCACGACCGTGCTGCTGGGTTTCCTGGGTCGGCAGCACGTACAGCAGCGGCCACAGGTCGGCATCGCTGGCTTCCAGGCGCCCGCCCAGCAAGGCAGCCGCTGCGATCAGCCGTTGAGACTTGACGATGCGCCGGTCCGATAACTGAATGCCGGCTTCACGCAGGCGGCGGATAGCCTGGGCCAGTAACGGACGTACGGTGTTTAGATCGACGCTTTTCAGCGCATGGCCAAGGGTGTCCAACTGGGTCAAACCGAGCAACTGCTGCACCGGCCGCTGTTCCGACTGCCAGCCACCCGCGAGCATGGCCTCCAACTGGTTATCCGGCACCGACTCGACAAACAGGTGCAACAGGAAACGATCGCCGAACGCCGCCAGCGCTTCGTCGTCCGGCAGGCCGTTGGCAGCACCGACACACACGCGCAGCGGGCATTGGATCTGGGTGTGTCCACGGCGAAAGCGGCGTTCGTTAAGCACGCCCAGCAGGGTGTTGAGGATGGCGGTCGAACCGAGGAAGACCTCATCGAGAAAGACGATATCGGCTTCCGGCAGCATGCCGCTGACGTCGGTTTCGACGGTGCCTTCGCGCAGTTTCTTCAAGTCCACCGCACCAAACAATTCCGAGGGTTCGGTAAAGCGCCCCAGCAGGTACTCGAAATAACGCCCGCCCATGGACTGCGCCACACGCCGCACCACGGCACTCTTGGCGGTGCCAGGTGGCCCGATGACCAGGATGTGTTCCTGGGCCACGGCGGCCAATACAATCAGCTCGGCCAGTTGCTCGCGTCCGACCAGGCCTTCGGTGGCCGCACGCACGGCATGGCGAATTTGCGCGGCAGCGCTGTGCAACTGAGCAATCATGGGTGTCTTCCCTGAAACCAAAGCAAGGAATCTTGCCTGAGGCTAAGGTATTAGCAAAGCGTTGTTACATAAACCCAAGAGGAGTCAGCCCCGATGCAGCTTGAGGGATCCTGCCACTGCGGCGCCGTGACGTTCAGCCTCACCAGCGCCCACCCGTACCCTTACCAGCGTTGCTATTGCTCGATCTGCCGCAAGACCCAAGGCGGCGGTGGTTATGCGATCAACCTGGCCGGGGATGCCAATAGCTTGCAAGTGCGCGGGCGCAAACAGATTTCGATCTACCACGCCCGGCTCAAACCCGAGGGCGCCAGCCGTGCCCATGCGAGTAGCGCCGAGCGGCATTTCTGTTCGCAGTGTGGCACTGCGCTATGGCTGTTCAGCCCGGAGTGGCCGGAGCTGATCCACCCGTTTGCCTCGGCCATCGACACGCCGTTGCCAGTACCGCCGGCGCATACGCACCTGATGCTGGGCTCGAAGGCGCCGTGGGTCGAAGTCAGCGTGCGCAAGGGCGACCTGCAGTTTGAGGCATACCCCGAAGAATCCATCGCGCAGTGGCATGAACACCATGGGCTCAGCCGTTAACAGTCTTTGACAGTTTCCCGACAAAGCTCGCAAAGATTGTTGGACGGCCCTTCCCTAGCATTCGAGCATCCAAACAGCCATTCGGGTGCTCCTCATGTTTCGCAGATTGCGCGGTATTCCGCTGCTGGGTTGCCTGCTGGGCAGCCTCGGTTGCCATGGGCAGCCGCCGGCACCGCCGCCCATTCAGAAGGGTGACTACGGCGCCATCATCCGCTACCTGCAAGCCCGCATTCCCCGGGCGATCGCCCAAGAGCATATCGCCGGCCTGTCGATTGCCCTGGTCAATGGCCAGGAGCTGATCTGGGCCCAGGGCTTCGGCCTGGCCGACAAGGCCCGGGGCGTGCCGGTCACGCCCAACACCGCGTTCCGTGCCGGTGGCATTTCCAAGCTGCTCACCGCCACGGCCGCGCTGCAATGTGTGGAACAACAGCGGCTGGCGCTGGATGCGCCGATCCAGCAGACCTTGCGCGAGTTTTACGTGCGCTCGCGCTTTCATGACGACCAGGCCGCCGCCGACCGCGCTGTCACCCTGCGGCGTTTACTCAGCCACCAGTCCGGCCTGCCCAGTGAACACCTGCGTGACCTGCGCAGCACCTACGCCATGGGGCAGATGCCGATGCGCGTGTCGGGGGTTTGGCTGAGCAGCCCGCCAGGCTCGCAGGTGGCGTATTCCAACCTCGGTTATGCCCTGGTGGGCGCAGCCATCGAGCGCAGCAGCGGCAAAAGCTTTGAAGCCCAGTTGCAAAACAGCCTGCTCAAGCCGCTGGAAATGAACCAGTCGAGTTTTGTCGGCACCGCCAGCCAGCAGGCGTTCCGCGCCCTGGGCTACACGGACGGCGTTGCCAGTACCGATGCCCCGGTGCGCGACCTCGCCGCCAGCGGCCTGTGGGCCAGCCCGAAAGACCTCGCGCATTACGTGCACATGCTCTTCGCCCAAGGCGTCTACAAAGGCAACCGCGTGCTGGGCAGCGCTTCGATTGACGCGATGTTCACCCAGCAGAACACCGGCAATGCGCTGGACTTCGATTGCCAGATGGGCCTGGGCTGGTTCCTCGCCCCATGCGGTGACGAACCCGTCGGCCCCGGTATACGCACTTACCAGCACAGCGGTGGTGGCGACGATTTTGCCGCGCAGTTGAGCCTGCTGCCCGACCAGCAACTGGCCGTGATCATCATGGCCAATGACAGCAACGCCGAAGACCTGGTGGCCGGCCTGGCCACCGACACCCTGCGCCTGCTGCTCCAGGCGCAAACCGGCCACGCGGTCTGCGCCGACGACTGCCAGGCGCCCAGCCACGGCCTGAAACTGCGCCACGTACCGGCCGCCATTGACCGCAAGCGCCTGGCCGGCTTCTACGCCACCGCCTGGGGCGTGTTCCGGATCAAGGATGACGATCAGCGGCTGTCGGGCGAGTTGGCCGGCTACACCTTCGAATTATTGCGCGACGACGATGGCTGGTTGCGCGCGCAGAAGAAAGTGCTCGGCTTCTGGTTCAAGGACCTCGGCGAACTGGGCCGCGTGCAACTGGACGTGATCAGCGTGCAAGGCCGCCAGATGCTCACCGCCCGCAGCCACGGCCAGCGCGTGGCTATCGGTGAGCGCATCGAACCGCCGCCCTTGCCCTCGGCCTGGGCCGACACCATCGGCACCTATCAAGTGCTCAACACCCATGAGCCCGACGCGCCCCTGAGCGGCATCAGCGTGCGCCTGGAAGACGGCTTCCTGGTGATTCGCGGCCAACTGCACGACGAACCGCTGACCGACTACATCCTGCTGCCGATCGACAACGCCCATGCCGTCCTCGCCGGTAACGGCTACGGCCTGGGCGATACGGTGAGCCGCCAGATCAACGGTCTCAGCGCTTCGGGCTACGCCTTCAAACGCACTCGAGCCCCTTATAAACCCTTGGCCTTCTAACCCCCATATGGAACCCTTTATGCGCTCAACCCCCCTGTACCTGTCGCTCTCCTCACTGTGCCTGCTGGCCGCTGCCGACCGCGCAATTGCCGAAGACTGGCAATACAGCCTCAAGGCCGGCATGGCCAACGTGCCCCGCTACAGCGGCAGCGATGAACGCATGACCGCGCCGGTGCTGGGCGGCAAAGTCGTCAGCCCCTGGGGGATCTTCCTCGACACCGACAAAGGCCTGGGCTGGGGCTATGAAGGCAACGCCTTGAGCTTCAGCACCTATATCGGTGCCAGCCATTCACGCAAGGACAAGAATCAAAGCCTGCACGCCGGCTCGAAGCGGCTCAAGGGCATGGGCGAGATCAAGGCCCGCCCGCAGGTGGGGGTGAGTGCCAGCTATAACTTGGGTGGCGTGATTGCCGGCGCGACCCTGGAACACGCGCTCAAGGAAGATGACCACAAAGACAGCGGCAAGGCGTTCACCCACCTGGAGCTGAGCCTGGGCACCACGCTCTACGACGGCCGCTACGGATCGGTCGATGCCAGCCTCAACAGTCACTTTGGTGACCGCAATTACCTGCAGACCTGGTACGGCGTGACCACCGACCAGGCCGCGCAAAGTCGCTTCAAGGCCTACAAGGCCGGTGCGGGCAACATCAGCAATGGCATGAATCTGGTGTGGAGCCTGCCGATCAGCGAGCACATCCAGTTCTCGACCCTGCTGGATGTGCAATACCTGGCGGATGACGCGGGCAAGAGCCCGATTGTGGAGCGGCGCTTGCAGACCTCGGTGATGGGGGTGTTGGAATACACCTTTTGACCGGGTAAGCCCGTCAGAAAATGTGGGAGAGGGCTTGCCCCCTCCCACATTTACCTCCCACTGTTCTCCGGATACTTATTCGGCAGACGCCCACGTCATGCGAAACGACGCCCCGCCCCACTCCGAATCCATCACGTGCACGTGCCCGCCATGCCACTGCGACACCCGTTGCACCAGCGCCAGGCCGAGGCCGAAGCCGCCGGTGCGGCGGTCGCGACTGGCATCCAGGCGCATGAAGGGCTGGAAGATCCTGGCCCGGCCTTCCTCGGGCACGCCGGGGCCGTCGTCACACACACGCACTTCGTAGCCCTCGCCGAATTTCACCAGCGACACCTCGACCCGGCGCTCGGCATAACGGATGGCATTGCGCAGCAGGTTGATCACGGCGCGGGCCATGAAGCGCGGTTCGATCTGGATAACGTCGACCTCGCAGGTGCGCAACGACAACTGGATGCCGGCCGCCTCCGCTTCCAGCGCGACGCTGCCGATCACGCTGTCGAGCCAGCTGTGGGCCTCGATGCGCTCGCGGGTGACCTGGGTGGCGCCGCGCTCCAGGCTGGCGTAGGTGAGCAGCTCGGACACCATCTCCTCCAGCTCGCCGAGGTCGGCGTACATATCGGCGATCAATTCGCCCCGCTGGTGCGGGTCGGCCTGTTGCTTGAGCTGGTCGAGTTCGAACGATAACCGTGCAATCGGTGTACGCAGCTCGTGGGACACCGCATTGGTGAGTTCGCGCTGGTTGGCGATCAGGCTTTCGATGCGCTCGGCCATCTGGTTGAAGTGCCCGGCCAGCGCACGCACGGTGGAGCTGCGCGGCAGCAGGATGCGTGAGCCGAGGTCGTTGTCGCCGAAGCGCTGCGCGGCCAGGCGGATATGTTCCAGGTCGCGCCAGTGCGGGCGCACCCAGAAATACAGGACGATGGCCAGGCACAGCCCGAGAAAACCGTAGGCCCACAGGTATAACCACTTGGGCTCTTCCGGCAGTTTGATTTCCAGCAGTTGCGTGCCACCGTCGATGCCCGTGAGAAACTCCATGAAGTCGCCGCGCACCACCAGCAAGCCCTGCTCCAGAAGCTTCTGTTCGCGCTCGGTGAGGGCCTGGGCATCCTTTTGCACCAGCTTCAGGCGCAGTCCGTAGTGGGACTGCAACTCGGCCAGCCGTGCAGCGCGCTGTTCCACGGGCAACGGCCGCAGTTGCTCCACCAAGCCGTATGCCGGGCCACGCATGGCTTCGCGGTTATAGGTCTCGTTGGCTTCGGGGAGCAGTTCGTCGAAGGTGTAGTTGACCAGCCAGATCGCCCCCGCCAGGCCGATCGCCAGAATCACATACAGGCGCAGAAACAGGCGCAGCATCTAGACCTCCCACGCAAACGGATTGAACAGATAACCCTTGCCCCAGATGGTCTTGATGCACACCGGCTCACGGGGGTTGTCGTTGAGCTTGCCGCGCAATTTGCTGATGTACACGTCGACGCTGCGGTTAAGGCCGTCGAAGGCAATGCCGCGCATGCGGTTGAGGATGTCGTCGCGGGAAAGAATCTTGCCCGCGCTGCTGGCCAGCAACCACAGCAGTTCGAACTCCATGGTGGTGAGGTCGATCTGCTCGTCCCCCAGGCTGACCACCCGGCAACTGCGGTCAATCGCCAACCGGCCGAACGCGAGGGCGCCGCGCACCGTCGGCTCGGGCGCCTGGCGACGTTGCAGGGCGCGCAGGCGTGCAAGCAGTACCGGCGGCTTGATCGGCTTGATCACATAGTCGTCGGCACCCGACTCCAGGCCGAGGATGTGGTCCAGGTCGTCTTCCTTGGCTGTGAGGATCACAATGGGGGTATCGGACACCGTGCGGATTTCGCGACACACATGCAGGCCACTTTGGCCAGGCAGCATCAGGTCGAGCACGACAATCTTGGGTTTGAAGTCGAGGAACGCCGCCAGGGCTTCATCGCCACGGTGCACCACGCGGACCTCAAAGCCATGCTGTGACAGAAAATGCGCGATCAGCCCTGCCAGCTTCTCGTCGTCCTCAACGAGCAGGACCTTGCCCAGACCCAGGTTTTCCATAAGTTCTCAGTGTGCAAAGGCGGATTGAAGAGCGGGCATTATAGGTGGCAAGCTGGGCAACTAAAGCAACTGGCCAGTTGGTGCCGACGAAGCTTCATGCTTTTAAGAGTTTTTAACAAATAGCCTGCACTTTTTAACGCCATCCACAGGGAGTTGTATGCGCAAGGATTACCTGGCGTTCTTCGTTTCGCTGTTCCTGTCGCGGCTGGCGGACCAGATCCTGTTGTTTATCGTGCCGCTGATCGTGTTCCAGACCACCCACAGCGTGTCCTGGGCCGGGCTGGCCTTCTTTGTCGAGTCACTGCCGCGCTATCTCGCGTTTCCGGTGTGCGGGGCGTTGTGCGACAAGTATTCGCCGGTGCGCATCCTGCATATCAGCCAGGTTTACCGGGCACTGGCCTGTGTGGTGGCGGTGGCGTTGTATGGGATGTTCGACGGTATCTACTGGCTGGTGCTGCTGTCGGCGTTGTGCGGCGTGCTGACGACCCAGGGCATCATGGCCCGCGAAGTACTGATGCCCCATGTCTTCCAGCAGTACAGCTATGCCAAGACCCTCTCCTACTCGCAGATCGCCGACCAGAGCGGCCTGGTGCTGGGGCCGCTGGTGGCCGCGCTGATGCTGGCGGTGTGGGCCTGGCACTGGGTGGTGCTGGGGATTGCCGGGCTGTTTGTGCTGGCGGACCTGGCGATGCTGGCCTGGCAGCGTAAAACCACGGCAAGCCTGGACACCCATCGGCAGCACCGGGATATCTGGCTGCAACCGCTGCGCATCGCCTTCGGGCATATCCGTCACCTGGCGGAACTGAAGCGGATCATTACCCTGGCGGTCGGTGTGAACCTGATCATCGGGGTGACGCTGGCCACCTCCGCCGCCATGGTCACCGGGCTGTACGCCGCCGACAAGGACACCTATGCCCTGCTGCAGGCGGCCGGCGCGGGGGTGACCATTGCGATTCTGTTTTACCTGGCACGCTCCACCCTGCCCCTGAAAGTGCTGGGCGGACTGTCTTACTCGATGATCGGCGCCGGCGCGTTGATCATGGCGCTCAGTCCCAACCTGTGGGCATACACCCTGGGCTTCCTGCTGGTCACCGGCTTCGACAAGATGTTTAACGTTTACCTGCGCAGCACCCGCCAGCGGGTCATTCCGGTGCAGGACTTCGGCAAGACCGTGGGCGTGATCACCTTGCTCAACAACCTGCCCCAGCCGCTGGCCGGCCTGGTGATTGCACTGCTGGCGGCGCCCTTGGGCACGCAAGCGGTGATCCTGCTGCTGACCGGGATCACCGCCTTGATCGGCGTGGCCGTGGCCTCAGGCTGGCACGCCACTGTGAAAGCGGAACTCGATATCGGGTGATTCGATCAGCTCCTGCTCGGCCGCCCTCACCCGCTCGATCACCTGGGCGATGTCCTTGGCGTCGCCGTACTGGTAGGCCAGCTTCAGGTAACCCTGGAAGTGCCGCGCCTCGCTTTTCAGCAGGCCGAAGTAGAACTTGCCGAGTTCTTCGTCCAAATGCGGCACCAGGGCTTCGAAACGCTCGCAACTGCGGGCTTCGATAAAGGCGCCGACCACCAGGGTATCCACCAGCTTGACCGGTTCGTGGCTGCGCACCACCTTGCGCAAACCGGAGGCATAGCGCCCGGCGTGCAGTTGGCGCAATTCCACCTTGCGCTTCTTGATCAGGCGCATGACCTGCTCATGGTGCACCAGCTCTTCCCGGGCCAGTCGCGACATCATATTGATCAGGTCAACGTGGGCGTGGTACTTGGCGATCAGGCTCAGGGCGGTGCTGGCCGCTTTGAATTCGCAGTTCTTGTGGTCGATCAACAGGGTGTCCTGATCGGCCAATGCGGCCTGCACCCAGGCGTCGGGGGTTCGGCAACCGAGGAATTCGTGGATTTCGGGCAGGTTCATCGGGCTCACGGGCAAAGGATCACAAAAGGCCGCCGATTATACCCACCGCACCGCAGACCACCAGCCACCGGCCTTGATGTGCATCAACATGACGTCTGGCGGGCAGCAACTATAGTTGTTCCACGCCCACCCTTTTGGAGATCCGATCATGCAAGCCATTCGCAGCATCCTGGTGGTCATCGAGCCCGCGCACTCGGAAAGCCTGGCCCTCAAGCGCGCCAAGCTGATCGCCGGGGTCACCGGCGCGCACCTGCACTTGCTGGTCTGCGACAAGAAACACGAGCATTCGGCGCTGTTGAGCCTGCTCAAGGCCGGTTTGCAGGAGGACGGTTACAGCGTGACCACCGAACAGGCGTGGAATGAAAGCCTGCATGACACCATTATCGACGTGCAGCAGGCCGAAGGCTGTGGGTTGGTGATCAAGCAGCACTTTCCCGACAGCCCGCTCAAAAAGGCGCTGCTGACGCCGGCGGACTGGAAGCTGTTGCGCTTGTGCCCGACGCCGGTGTTGCTGGTCAAGACGTCCACGCCTTGGGCGGGCGGGGTGATTCTGGCGGCGATCGATGTGGGCAACAACGACGGGGAACACCGCGAGCTGCATCACGCGATCATCGACCATGGCTTCGACATCGCCAGCCTGGCCAAGGCGCAGTTGCATGTGATCAGCGCCCATCCGTCGCCGATGTTGTCGGCGGCGGACCCGACGTTCCAGCTCAAGGAAACCATCGAGGCGCGTTATCGCGAGCAGTGCAAGGCGTTCCAGGCGGAATTCGATGTGGACGACGCGCACCTGCATGTCGAGGAAGGCCCGGCGGATGTATTGATCCCCCACCTGGCCCACACATTGAAAGCGGCCGTGACCATCATCGGCACCGTGGGGCGCACCGGCATTTCCGGGGCGTTGATCGGCAATACGGCGGAGGTGATCCTGGATGCGGTGGACAGTGATGTACTGGTGCTCAAGCCGCAGACGTTGATGGATCACCTGGAAGAACTGGCGACCAAGGCCTGACGCCGATCCCCCTCCCACAGTTGGATGTGTGTCGTCAGTCAGCGAGCGCGTCTTTCAGGAACCCCGGGGCGATATAGCGCTGGTAATGCGCCTCGGAGAGGATAAAGAACTCACGGTCGATGGCATCGCGCAGTTCCGGCAAGGCCCAGTCGCGAAACTCCGGCAACAGCACCATGCCGTACGCCTCCAGGTTATTGATCACCCGCGCGCCGCGGGCAATCAGCTGGTACGCCCAGCAGTACTCGGACTGGTGCGGCACGAAACGGATCTTGCGTTGCTCCAGTTGGCCGCGCAGGGTCTTGGGGTCGAAAATCTCGAGCTTGCCGGCCATCACCTGCACCAACAGTTGCTCCAGCCGCAGCCAGACCGCACGTTTTTCTTCCTCGTTATAGCCATTCCACTGGATCACTTCGTGGTGGAAACGCTTGCAGCCACGGCACACGAGATCGCCGTAGACCGTGGAGCACAGGCCGACGCAGGGGGTCTTGATGGTTTGGTTGGACATGGGCAACGACACGCAAATCAGCGAAACAGTGCGCCATGTTAGCCCTTTGTCTAAGGTTGATCACCCAGCAAACTTGGTGATGCAACTTACCTTTCGAAATTTTTTGCCGTAGAATCATCCGGCCTTGTAAGGCGCCAATAATCCGCTGGAAGCTGTTTTCAAAGCGTCACGAGCACAGTCGTTCCTTCAGAACGGTGTTGGCGATGGTTATTACCCGGTAGGTAATGATCAGCGCCAACCCTCATCAGCTCCGTTCTGCAGGCGTAAAACTTTGAAAGCAGCTTCTGTAAGGAATGCCGGCAGCGCTGGCTTTGCGGCCCAAAAAGCCCCCGAGCGCATGCGTGCCGTTCATTTCTGGATGAGCGTCCCGTGGGACCACTGATGAGGGTAATAACTGTGCTTGAAGCCTACCGCAAACATATCGAAGAGCGTGCAGCACTGGGTATCGTTCCCCAGCCGCTTAATGCCGAACAAACCGCAGGCCTGGTTGAGCTGCTGAAGAATCCTCCGGCTGGCGAAGAAGAATTCCTCGTTGACCTGATCACCAATCGCATTCCACCGGGCGTTGACGAAGCTGCCTACGTCAAGGCCGGTTTCCTGTCTGCCCTGGCCAAGGGCGAAGCCACTTCCCCCCTGATCGACAAGAAACGCGCGGTTGAACTGCTCGGCACCATGCAGGGCGGCTACAACATCGTGACGTTGGTCGAGCTGCTGGACGACGCCGAGCTGGCGCCTGTCGCGGCTGCCCAACTCAAGCACACCCTGCTGATGTTCGATGCGTTCCACGACGTCGCCGAAAAAGCCCGTAACGGCAACGCGCACGCCAAAGCCGTGATCCAGTCCTGGGCTGACGGCGAGTGGTTCCGCAACCGTCCGACCCTGGCCGACAAGATCAGCCTGCGCGTGTTCAAGGTCACCGGCGAAACCAACACCGACGACCTGTCCCCTGCCCCGGACGCCTGGTCCCGCCCTGACATCCCGCTGCACGCCCTGGCCATGCTGAAAATGGCACGTGAAGGCATCGTGCCGGACGAGCAAGGCAAGACCGGCCCGATGAAGCAGATCGAAGAAATGCGCGGCCAAGGCTTCCCGATCGCCTACGTCGGTGACGTGGTCGGTACCGGCTCTTCGCGTAAATCCGCGACCAACTCGGTGCTGTGGTTCTTCGGCGACGACGTTCCCTACGTGCCGAACAAGCGCGCCGGCGGCTTCTGCTTCGGCAGCAAGATCGCTCCCATCTTCTACAACACCATGGAAGATGCCGGCGCGCTGCCGATCGAATTCGACGTGACCAACATGAACATGGGCGACGTGATCGACCTGTACCCTCATGCTGGCAAAGTCTGCAAACACGGCACCGACGAAGTCCTGACCACCTTCGAAATGAAGACCCCGGTCCTGCTCGACGAAGTTCGCGCCGGCGGCCGTATCCCGCTGATCATCGGCCGTGGCCTGACCGACAAGGCGCGCGCCGAGCTGGGCCTGGGCCCTACCGACCTGTTCAAGCTGCCTGAAGCACCGGTCGACACTGGCAAGGGTTTCACCCTGGCCCAGAAGATGGTCGGCAAGGCGTGTGGCCTGCCGGAAGGCAAAGGCGTTCGTCCAGGTACCTACTGCGAACCGAAGATGACCACCGTGGGTTCCCAGGACACCACCGGTCCGATGACCCGTGACGAACTGAAAGACCTGGCGTGCCTGGGCTTCTCGACCGACCTGGTGATGCAGTCCTTCTGCCACACCGCGGCCTATCCGAAGCCGATCGACGTGACCACCCACCACACCCTGCCTGACTTCATCATGACCCGTGGCGGTGTATCCCTGCGTCCAGGCGACGGCATCATCCACAGCTGGCTGAACCGCATGCTGCTGCCGGATACCGTCGGTACCGGTGGTGACTCCCACACCCGTTTCCCGATGGGCATCTCGTTCCCGGCGGGTTCCGGTCTGGTCGCCTTCGCCGCCGCCACCGGCGTGATGCCGCTGGACATGCCGGAATCGATCCTGGTGCGCTTCAAAGGCAAGATGAAACCTGGCATCACCCTGCGTGACCTGGTTCATGCCATTCCTTACTACGCGATCCAGGCTGGCCTGCTGACCGTAGAGAAGAAAGGCAAGAAAAACGCCTTCTCCGGCCGCATCCTGGAAATCGAAGGCCTGAACGACCTGACGCTGGAGCAGGCTTTCGAGCTCTCCGACGCCTCGGCCGAACGTTCGGCTGCCGGTTGCACCATCAAGCTGTCGAAAGAATCCGTCACCGAGTACCTGAACTCCAACATCACCCTGCTGCGCTGGATGATCGGCGAAGGCTACGGCGATGCCCGTACCCTGGAACGTCGTGCTCAAGCGATGGAAGCCTGGGTCGCCAACCCGGAACTGATGGAAGCCGATGCCGACGCGGAATACGCCGAAGTCATCGAGATCGACCTGGCCGAAATCAACGAGCCGATCCTCTGCGCACCGAACGACCCGGACGATGCCCGTCTGTTGTCCAGTGTTGCCGGCGAGAAGATCGACGAAGTGTTCATCGGTTCGTGCATGACCAACATCGGTCACTTCCGTGCTGCCGGTAAGTTGCTGGAGCAGGTCAAGGGTCAGTTGCCAACTCGTCTGTGGCTGTCGCCGCCGACCAAGATGGACGCTCACCAGTTGACCGAAGAAGGCTACTACGGCATCTACGGCAAGGCTGGCGCGCGCATGGAAATGCCGGGCTGCTCGCTGTGCATGGGTAACCAGGCACGTGTAGAGCCGAACTCGACCGTGGTATCGACGTCGACCCGTAACTTCCCGAACCGCCTGGGTGACGGCGCGAACGTCTACCTGGCTTCGGCTGAGCTGGCGGCAGTCGCGTCCACCCTGGGTCGCCTGCCGACCGTCGAAGAGTACATGGGCTACGCAGCGAAACTGGACACCATGGCCAGTGACGTCTACCGCTACCTGAACTTCGACCAGATCGCCGAGTTCCGCAAAATCGCAGCAAGCGCCAACATCCCGGTGATCCAGGCTTAACGGTGTGTTGATGTGAAGGACGCCGCGTATCGCAAGGTACGCGGCGTTTTTTTATGCCTGGAATACCAACACATTCAGTTGATCCCTTTGCTAATGACCCACCGCTATCGGGGGCAAGCCCCCTCCCACAGTTTTGACCGCGCCAGGCGACCTTATACCCTCAACCACACCACCGTCTGATCCTGAGAATGAGCTGACTGATGTACATCGCTCCAAATGTGGGAGGGGGCTACACCCCGATGACCTTATACCTTCAGCTGCGCCACCGTCTGATCCTGAGCCTGAGAATGAGCCGACTGATGTACATCGCTCCAAATGTGGGAGGGGGCTTGCCCCGGTACAAACCGGGGACATCGTTTACATTTCTAACCGGGGACATGGTTTACAGGCTAATACGCATGATCAGGAGGTAACTGATCATGCCCTGGAACCAAGAGTCCCCCATGAATCAAAGAATCAAGCTGGTAGCTGATTGGCTTTCTGGCAACTTCACTAAAAGCCAGTTGGCACGCCGCTTTGACGTTAGCCGACCTACCGTCGATAAGTGGATTGCCCGGCACGACGGCGATTTGAGGTCTTTATCCGAACTGTCCCGGCGACCTCACAACAGCCCAAATAAAACCGACGACGAGATTTTGGCCCGTGTAGTCGCGATGAAGGAGGCTCACGATAAATGGGGGCCGAAAAAGCTTCTCGAGCTATTACGGCTGGAAGATCCCTCCGTCACCTGGCCCTCTCCAAGTACGGCCGGTCAATGGCTTGACCGACTTGGGCTCGTCAAAAAGCGGCGCTTCAAACGCCAACACAGCATTTCCCACACACAAATGCGAAAGGCCGACGAACCTAACAAGACGTGGTGTGCTGACTACAAAGGGCAGTTCAAGATGCTTAATGCTCAGATGTGCTTCCCTTTGACCGTCACAGACCATGCGTCGCGGCTGATTTTAGCGTGCAGGGCCCATCCCAAGATCATGACCCAGCCTGTAAAACAGACCTTTGAGAGGCTTTTTCAGGAGTACGGCATGCCGGAAGTTATCCGTTCGGACAACGGGGTACCGTTCGCCTCTCCTGGCCTGGCAAGAATTTCCACACTGGCAGTTTGGTGGATTCGGCTGGGTATTTATCCCGAGCGAACCATGCCGGGAAGACCCGCCCAGAATGGTCGCCATGAACGAATGCACCGTAGCTTGAAACTTGAATTGCCCTTAGGGAAAAACTTAGTCGAGCAGCAGCTTTTGCTGGAGCATTTCAGGCATGAGTTTAATTACGTACGCCCTCACGAAGCGCTCGGCATGAAAAGTCCGGGAGACTTGTATGTGCCGTCCACCCGAATTTATCCAGGATGCTTGCCCGATGTGGAATATCCGGCAGAAATGAAAGTTCGAAGCGTCAGGCAGGACGGATCGATCAAGTGGAACGGCAAGTTGGTATTTATCAGCGAGGCGCTGTCCGGGGAAAGGATAGGGCTCAAAGAAGCTGAAGATGATGCTTGGGATTTGTACCTGTGTGATTATCCCTTGGGGAGGCTTGGACGAGGTATGACCCGCGTCCAGGCCTCAAATGTGTAAACGATGTCCCCGGTTTCAGATGTAAACGATGTCTACGGTTCTACACCCCGATGAGGGTGGGTCAGTGATACTTGGGTTGACTGACTCACCGCTATCGGGGGCAAGCCCCCTCCCACATTTACCGAGTACACCAGACCCAACTCCGGTCGGCTCTAAGGCCGCCGCGCTTCGGCTTTTGATCTCAAATCGCCCCGTCAAACCGGAGTGAGGGCACACCGAGCCTAGGCGAGGTGCCGAGTGTTGGGGCGAGGACCTTTTGCTTACTTTTGGGTCCCTCCAAAAGTGAGCCGCTGTAAGAGCGGAACCATAGGCAGCCGTTACCGCAGCAACGGATATGTACTCGGTCAAAGCCAACGACATGGTCGGCCCGAAGGCCGCCACGGGGGCAAGCCCCACATCTGGTTATGCGGCCAGGCGAGAAATATCATCAGATATACGCATCATAAATAAAAACTAACTGCATATCTTTAATAATGAGCATATAACAAAACAGACTTTTACGAACGTCTTTCCTATCCATATTGTTATGTCCAGCACCGACCCCTGACCAGGTGGAGGCCTTGCCTGAACCACCACTTTCTCAGGGACCTACCATGAGCCACATCGCCGCGCCCAATCGCCTCACCCTTGCTGTCTCCCTCGCCCTGTTCGGCGCGTACGCCCACGCCGATGACGCCGCGCTGCCGGTGGTCAATGTCACGGCCGAGCACCGCAGTGAAGACTTGCAGAAAACCCCGCTGGCGATTTCCGCCTTCGACGAGAAGAGCCTCGACGACAAGCAGATCCGCAGCGTGCGCGATCTGTCGGGCCAGGTGCCGAACCTGACCCTCAGCCGCCAGTCGATCTCCTACAGCGCCCAGACCTATGGCATTCGCGGCATCGGTGAAACCGACCCGATCCAGGAAGCCGCCGTGGCGGTGTACGCCGACGACTTGTACATCCCCCGGGCGATTTCCTCGATGCTCGACTTCAATGACGTCGAGCGCGTCGAAGTGCTGCGCGGCCCCCAGGGCACCCTGTACGGGCGCAACAGCAGCGCCGGGGCGATCCGCGTGATCACCCGCGACCCTAACCAGGAAACCCGTGGTTTCGTCGAGCTCGGTGCCGGCAACTACAATGCGCAGAACGGCCGTTTCCTGATCAGCGGCCCGCTGGTGGACAACGCGTTGTTCGGCAGCTTTTCGGCGATCCGCCTGAGCCGCGACGGCACGGTGTCCAACCCGACCCGGGGCAAGGATGTGAACAACGTCGATATCCAGTCTTATCGCGGCAAGCTGCGCTACAAGCCGGAGGATTCACCTTGGGATGTGCAGTTGACCCTGGCCGGCACCTTTGACCGTGGCGACACCACCAGCTACTCGCCGTTCGACGCCAACGGCCGTTTCGACAAGTTCAAGAGCTACAGCAGCCTCGACCCGAAAAACCGCCTTGACCAGGGCAGCTCGGTGTTGCGCGCGATCTATGCGATCAACGATCACTTGAATGTCAAATCGGTCACTGCCTGGTCGTCCTTCAACCAGCCGGTGGACTACGACAACTCGGGGCAGGCCGCGCTGATCCAGAACAACCTGATCCTCTACAAGCAGAACTACGCCACCCAGGAATTCCAGCTCAACGGCGACTATGACGATTTCAGCTTCAGCACCGGCCTGTACCTGTACCGCGAACGCTTCGATGCCGACCGCGACAACCTCACCTACTCCATCGCACGCAACCGGGTGATCGGCCAGGGCCAGTACAGCACCACCAACACCGAAAGCTACGCGCTGTATGGCCAGGGCACCTACAAGATCACCCCGCAGCTGTCACTGATCGCCGGCCTGCGCTTTACCCGCGAACACAAGAACTTCGAGTTCACCAATTACGCGATCAATACCGACCGGCAGATTACCGGCACCAACTTCGCGGCCGAGTCGAGCAAATCCTGGCAGTCCACCAGCCCGAAAATCGGCTTCGAATATGCCTGGACGCCGCACCTCAACCAGTACGCCTACGTCGCCAAGGGCTTCAAGGCCGGCGGATACGACAACCGTGCGCCGACCCGCGCCGCCGCCGAGCAGGCGTTTTCGCCGGAAGACGTGACCACCTGGGAAACCGGCTTCAAGGGCGACTTCTTCGACCAGCGCCTGCGGGCCAACGTCGCGCTGTTCTACAACGACTACAAAGACCTGCAGACCAACGCCTACGACCCGGCGCTGGGGGTGAGCCTGCGCACCAACGTCGGCCAGGCCCACACCTACGGCGTCGAGCTGGAAACCCTCACCGCCCTGAGCCGCGACCTGCAACTGAGCGCCAACCTCGGCTACCTGGAGAGCCAGTACGACGACTTCCAGAACGCCAGCGGTGCCGGGGTCGATGCCAATGGCAAGCAACTGGTGTTCTCGCCGCGCTGGAACGCCAGTGTCGGCCTGAACTACACCATTCCCGCAGGCCTGCCGGGCACCTGGCTGGCGGGCACGGATGCGCAGTTCCAGACCAAGTCCTACGCCAACGCGCTGAACGACGACATCCAGGAAGTGCCGCAGCAAACCTTCTGGAACGCCAACACTCGCTACATCAGCGGCGACGGCCACTGGACCACCACCCTGGCGGTGAAAAACCTGCTGGACCGCGCTTACCCGCAATCGGTGGGCTATGTGCCGTCCAGCGGCGCCCGTTATTACTCGGTCAACGATCCGCGCACGCTGTTGCTGTCGGTGCGCTATGACCTCTGAGTGCGTTACTTGATGCGGTAGTGGAAGGTATTGCGCACCGCCGGTACGGCCACGGCCTTGCCATCAACGATCCTCGGCTGGTAGCGGAAAGTGTTCGCCGCCGCCAGTGAAGGCCGGATAAACAACGGGTGGCAGCCGTCCAGCACCTTGGGGTTTTCCACGCGGCCTTGGGTGTTGACGCTGTACTCCAAGGTGCAGTCGCCCTCGATGTTCTTGTCCAGGGCGCGCTCGGGATAGTCCGGTGCCTCCTTGCTCAGGGGTTGGTATTGGCGACTGTCGAAGGCGGGTGCCGGGGCTGGCGCGGGTGTGGCAGCCCGGGCTTTTTCAGCGGCCAGGCGTTGCTGATCGAGGCGTTGTTGTTCCAGCTCGCGGTTGCGTTGTTCGCTGGCCAGGCGTTCCTGCTGCTCGATTTTCTTGTCTTCGACGCGTTTACGCGCCAGGGCGGCTTTCTCGAGTTTCTGCGCCTGGACCTGCGGGTCGACCACGGGCTTTGCCGGCACCGGCACCGGTATCACCACCGGTTCCGGCGGTGCGGGGGCAGCCACCACCGGTTCAGGCTCGGGTGCTGGCGCCGGTGGCAGCATGACCAACTGCGTGTGCATCACCCGAGGGGCATCCACCACGGGCTTTTGCGTCGACCAGCCCAGCATCAACGCGGCCAGCACGCCGATGTGCAGCGCCACCGCCAGGCTGGCGGCGAGGCTGTTTCTCCAAAACCCGGAAGCATCCCGGGGCGCCATCGTCAGGGTGGGACTGTGCATGATCATCGCCGTCATTGCGGGGCCTCGGTCACCAGCCCCAGGTTACTGACTCCACCCTTCTGCAACACCGCCATGGCCGCGACCACACGGCCGTAACCGGCGTTGTCGTCGGCGCGGATATAGACCTGGGTGTCGCTGCGCGCCGCCACCACCTGCATGACCTTGGCGCCCATTTCATCCAGGCTCACGGCGCTGTCGGTCTGGTGCTGGGTATCGAGTTCGCCGCCGAGGTTCCAGTAGTAGCCGCCGTCGGCCTTTACCGACAGCGTGAGGATCTGCTGGCGGGTGTCGGTGGCCAACGCCTCGGCGGCGACTTTGGGCAGGTCGATCTTCACGCCCTGGGTCAGCATCGGCGCGGTGACCATGAAGATCACCAGCAGCACCAGCATCACGTCGATATACGGCACCACGTTCATCTCGGCCTTGGGCCCGTGCTTGCGTTGCGGCCTGACTAACATGGGAGTTGCTCCTTTCAGGCGGCGACGGCCAGGTTGATCGACGTACCGCGCAGGGTGCGGTGCAGGCGTACCTGCAGCTCGTTGCCAAACGCGTAGTAACGGGTGAGCAGGGTCTGGCCGCGCGCCGCGAAGCGGTTATAGGCGATCACCGCCGGGATCGCCGCAAACAGGCCAATGGCCGTGGCGATCAAGGCTTCGGCAATGCCCGGCGCTACGGTGGACAACGTCGCCTGTTGCACCTGGGACAAGCCGATAAAGGAATTCATGATGCCCCACACCGTGCCGAACAGGCCGATGTACGGGCTGACCGAACCCACGGTCGCGAGAAATTGCAGGCCCTTTTCCAGTTCGATTTCCTGCTCGGTGATCGCCACCTGCAAGGCCCGCTCCACGCCTTCGAGCACCGCCGGGTCATGGCTGTGCAGGTGCTGGTATTCCTGGACCCCGGCGATAAAGATCGGCGCAATGCCGCCCTCGCCCGCCTGCTGGACCTCACGGGACAGTGCCTGCAGATCCGGCGCGGCGCGAAAGCGCTGCACAAACGTATTCAACTGCCGCTCCAGGCGGCGCAGCACACTGCCGCGCTGGATAATCAGGTACCAGCTGAGCAAGGACGCCAACAGCAAGGTGAGCATGACAGCCTTGACCAACAGGCTGGCGTCGCTGATCAAACCCCAGATCGTCATATGTTCCATCGTCGCGTGCATAGTGAATCTCCCATTCGATTAAAAAGTGATGACCGGTTGATGACGGTTCACGGCAATTTCAATGCGCGGGTGACCTCGGCCCAGGGCACGAACTTGAAGTTCTGGGTCTGCTCAGGCATGCGCTTGCGCCCGTCCTGCACCACCAGCATGCCTTGGCTCCATGGCCCGCCGAGGTTGATGGCGGTGACTTCCAGGCCATCGGTTTCCGACGCACCGTCGATACCGGCGGCGGCGTTCAAGCCGACGCGGAAGCCGCCGTGCACGGCAAACGGCGGTTCGGCATCCACCACCAGGTAGCTGTCATTGCCTTGGCTGGAGATCACCAGGTAGTCATGTTTATCGCTTTGGTACAGCGCCAGGCCCTCGACATCCGCATGCAATTGCGCGCCGACCTTGATCACGCTGGTCAACGTCGCCGGTTGATCGGCGCGCGCATCCACCGCCCACACGCCGACGTCTTCCTCACCGATAAACAGGCGCTGGCGCTGGTCGTCGGCCACACAGCCTTCGGGTTGGCTGTCGACCTTGAACTGGCGCACCAGCTCGCCGTGTACACGGCCGTCCGGCGCACTGAGGCGGTATTGCAGGAAGGTGCCGTCCTTGCCGTTGGCAATCGCGTAGATCTCGCCGCTGGCGGGCTGGAACAGGCAGATGCCATAGATTTCCTTGAGCGGCGTGGGCACTTCACCGGCCTCACGCAGCTCGCCGCTCTGGCGGTCGATGCTGAACAGGCTCAGGCTGTTGTGATCACGATTGCTCGCCACCGCCAGGTCCACCGTTTGCGCGCCAAGCTTGAAGTTGGGGCGTACATCGACGTTATTCAGGCGGCCCACCGCCAGTTCCTGCAACAGCTTGCCGTCGAGGTCGTAGGCGAGCAGGCCCTGTTTCTTGTTGGTGCCAAGCACACGGCTGTTGGCCGGGGTTTGCGGGTGAATCCAGATCGCCGGGTCATCCGCCGCGTCGCCCTGGCGGCCGACCGGGTCGCTCTGGCGCAAGGCCGCGACTTCCGGCAACACCGGCACCGCCGCGACGGGCGTGGCCTGCCAGTCGAGCCTGGCCTGGTAGAGCGTGCCGCTGTCATCATCGCGCACCAGCAACTGGCGGCCATTGAGCGCCAATTGCTCCGGCTCTTTCAGACCCGGCAGGCCCAGGCTCGATTGCTCCACCCAGCGCTCGCCGGTGTGCTGGAACAGGTGTAACCGGGCGGTCTTCGGGTCCAGCGCAACCAGGCCACCGGGTACCAGCGCCATGGCCCCGGCTTCGCGCCTGGGAGTGTCGAACAGCGCCACCGGCGTGCGTTTCACCTCGGCTTCCGGGTGCGCCGGGTAGGCCCACCAGCCGACATTCTCTTCATTCACCAGCAACTGCTGGGTGGCATCGTCCACCTGGCAGAACTGCGCCGACGGTGGCAGCGGCAGACCCCGTACACGCTGCGGGTCGGTGAGCAGCGTCGAGCCGTTGCCCACCAGCCATTGCTCGCCCTTGCCCTCTTCGCCCACCAGGAACACAAACAGGTTGGCCGCGGCATCGCGGTACAGGCACAGGCCATTTACCGGGTAGTCGCGGGTCGGCAGGTACAGCGGTTTGCCCCAGTTTTTGCTGGCGCTGTCCAGGCTGATCAGCAACGCCTGCTGGCGCTCGTTGTCGAGGCTGGCGACCAGCACCTGGGCCCCTGCGGCGCGGGTGTCGAGGCTGCTGAAGTTACCCTTGAAACGCGCCAGCTCGGCGCCCTGGCTGTCGAGCAGTTGCAGGCCGTCGCGGGTGCTGGCGGCCAGGCGCTCGGTGGTGTTGGGCAGGAAGCCCACGGCTTCGGCCTTCAGGCTGGGTGCCCACGGGGTCAGCGCCAGGTCGGCGGCGAACGCATGGCCGCTGGTGACCAGGGCAATCAGCAGGTACAGCTTGGAAATTCTCATGGACAAGCAAATCCTTCAAAAACAATGGAGATCAAATGTGTTGAATTCAAAAATGGGTGAAGGTCAGGCCCACTTTGTAGGTGGGGCCGTACTCTTCGTATTGGCCGTTGTAGCTGCGGTGGCCGGTGTAGACGAAGTACGACTCATCGGTGAGGTTCTGGGCTTCGAAGCTGACTTGCAGGTTCTTGGTCAGCGAGTAGCGTGCGCTGAAGTCGACGAAGGTCTGCGCGTCGACGTGCAGGTCGTGGGCCTTGTCGTTGATCGAGGCCAGTTCATACAGGTAGGCCGACTTGTAGTTGGCCGACAGGCGCAGGCTTAGCTTGTCGTCCTCCCAGCCGAGCATCAGGTTGCCGACGGTGTCCGACTGGTTGGGCAGGCTGATGTTGCGCTTGCGATTCGTGCCGCTGGCGGCGTCGAAGCCTTCGATATCGGCGCTGGAGCGGCTGAAGGTGCTGTTGGCGCCGATCAGCAAACCGTTCCATGGTGCGGGCAGCCAGTCGAACTTCTGTGAGTAGGCCAGTTCCAGGCCGTAGAGCTTGGCGCTGTCGCCGTTGGCGTAGGTGTGGGCCTCGGAAAAATTGGTCCAGGCGCCGGTACCGGCAAGGTCGGTGTTGTAGACGAAATTCTTGATGTCCTTGTAGAACACGAATGCCGACACGGTCCCGGCGCGGCCCATGAAGTGCTCGATACCCAGGTCAAGGTTGCTCGATTCCAGGGGCTTGAGGTCCGGGTTGCCGAAGGTGGCTTCGTCATCGTCGATCACGAAACCCGGCGCCAGCTGGCCGAACGTCGGGCGCACCACCGACTTGGTCCAGGCCGCGCGCACCTGGGTGTTCTTGTCGATCTTGTAGCGCGCATGCAGGCCCGGCAGCCAATGGTGGTAGCGGCGCTTGGTCTCGGTGGGCGTGAACACGCCATCGGTGGCACCGGTGCCCTTGGCTTCGAACTCGGTGCCCTCGTAGCGCAGGCCGGCGATAAAGCGCCAGTCATCGATGTCGAGGGTGTTCATCAGGTAGCCGGCGTTGATGTCCTCGCGGATGGTGAAGTCGTTGACCCGCGATTCGGTCTCGTCATAGAAATCCGCCGGGTTGAGGCTGCCGATCAGCTGCTTGATGGCGCTGGGGCTGATGCCGGGGCCGTAGTTGCCCAGGCGATAGTCGACGCTGCCCTTCTGGAACCGGGTGAGGTTGAGTTGGTCGGCGCTGAAGCCGAGGGTGTCGAAGTCTTCGTAGACCCAGGCTTCCAGGTCGTTGTCCTTGTTGCGGCGGCTGACCTTGCCACCGAACTTGACCTGGGACGCGTAGCCGCTCAGGTCATAGTCGCGGGCCAGGTCCAGGCGCAGGTTTTTCTCGGTGTCCTGGGTGTTCTGTTTTTCCCAGTCGACCTTGTCGAGGCTGAAGTTGCTGGCGTCGTAGAAGCCGCTGCCGATGATCGGGCGGGGTTTGTCCTTGTCGTAGAAACCGCTGTTGGCAAAGTCGCCGCCGTCGAAGGTGGCGCCGGCGATATGCGCCGGGCTGTCTTCGCTGGATTGGCTGTAGCCGGCCTGGCCGCTTAAGGTCCACAGGCCGAGCATGCGTTCGCCGCCGAATACATAGGATTGGATTTCCTGGGTTTCCTCACGGTTTTTCAGCTTGCGCTTGCCCTCGGCATCCCCCAGTTGGCCCGGGGCCTGGGGGTCGGCAAACTCGATGCTGGTGGAGTTGCGGGTTTCGGTGTCGGTGTAGCGGCTGTAGAGGGTGCGCAGGTAGTAGCTGCTGAGGTCGTCGGGCTTGTAGTCGAAGTTCAGGCCACCGCCGGCACGCTCGCGGCTGATGTCGTAGTCGCGCTGTTCGAACTCGTTGAGCCGGGCGCCGTCGGTGAAGTCCCAGGCGCCGCCGGTTTCGACGTTGTCCGAGCCGAAATCGCGCTTTTGCCAGCTCAGCGCCGCAGCGACGCCGAAGTTGTCGATGCCGTCGCCGAGGCTGAAACGGTTACTGGCGGCGCCGGAGAATTTCGGGCTGGTCTGGTGGGTGTTCTTGTCGTAGCTGGCTTCGCTGCTGCCGGTGTAGAACAAACCTTTATGGTCGAAGGCCGAGAGGCTTTGCACATCGACGGTGCCGCCGAGGGAGTTGGCATCCATGTCCGGGGTGAGGGTCTTGATCACCGACAGCGACTGCACCAGTTCCGAGGGCAGCACATCGAGGGCCACGGCGCGGCGCGCGCTTTCCGGGGCGGGCACCAGGGTGCCGTTGATGGTCACGCTGTTGAGGTCCGGGCCCAGGCCGCGCACGCTGACAAAACGCCCTTCGCCCTGGTCGCGCTCCACACTGATGCCCGGCAGGCGCTGCGCCGCTTCGGCGACGTTCTGATCCGGCAACTGGGCCACGCCGTCGGCATGCACCACGCTCTTGATGCTGTCGGCGCTGCGTTGCTCCTTGAGCGCCTGGTCGATGGCGGCCGCCTGGCCGACCACCTCGACGTGCTCGGTGGCGCTCGCTTCGGCGGCGCTCAACCGTTCACTGGCCATCGCCAGGGCCAAGGCGGTAAGCGTAAAGCTGACGAGCCCGGTGCGCTTGTACATGCAATCCTCCCCAAGAATCCGTTGGCGCCAGGCAAGGGGCCCGGCAACTGGGAGGGCACGCTAGGGGTGGGGGATGACGGTTCTGTGACAGTAGGTCTGTGGCAGGCCCATAAACCGGGGGGTTTAGCCGATTTCCGGTTTGAAATGAGCTGAAATGACCTCAGTAGATCGAATGTGGGAGGGGGCTTGCTGTGGTGAAGGGGCTTGTCCCCCGACGGGTTCACTGAGGATACGGGGGGCCTGCTTCGCAGACCAGCGCGGGGCAAGCCCGCTCACCACAGCAAGCCTGCTCACCACAGCTAGCCTGCTCACCACAGCAAGCTCCTCCCACATTTTTTGATCGCCAGTGTGTTTGAGCTGAGCTGATTCGACCCTCCTCCACCGTCATCCAACGGTCACATCCATCTGCTGTGCTGGCGCCCACCACTCATTTGCCCAAGGACCTGCGGCCATGTTTTCCGTGCTCAAGCCCCACCGCTGGAAACTCTCGTTGCTGCTGATCGCGGCCAACCTCGGGCTGATCCTGCACCTGGCCTGCGGCGAGTTGAAAAGCGTCAGCGAATGGGTGTGGCTGGATATCTTCGGCGAAGGCGGTTCCGCCCTGCTCGCCCTGGTATGGCTGGGCCTGGTGCTCAAGAGTCGCCCCGCCGGGCGCGTCACCAATTACCTGGCGCTGGGCCTGTCGTGCATCTTTTTCTCCTGGTGGATCGACAGCCTCGACGAATTTATCCGCCTGCCCGACAGCATCACCTGGGACCATTGGCTCGAGTCCGGGCCGATGCCGGTGGGCATGATCCTGCTGACCATCGGCATCTACCACTGGCACCGCGAACAACTGGCGATCAGCGCACAGATGGAAAAGCGCGAGCGCTTGTTCCGTGAACATCGACTGTTCGACAAACTCACGCCGCTGGCCGGCGCCGACTACCTCAAGCGCCAGCTGGCCGACAGCCTGCAGGACAGCCGCGAGCAGCAACAACCGCTGTCGCTGCTGGCCCTGGACCTGGACAACTTCGCCGCCATCAACCAGGCCTACGGGCATGCCGAAGGCGACGCGGTGTTGCAGGCCCTCAGCCATTTGCTGCTGCTCAACCTGCGCCGCCAGGACCTGGTGTGCCGCCTGGCCGGCGACCGTTTTGTGGTGCTGCTGCCCAACACCGGCGAACGCCAGGCCAAGGAGCTGGCGCTGGAGTTGCAGCAAGCGGTGCGCGGCCTGGCCCACAAGACCCGGCAACAGGGCGAACGCCTGCAACTGGCGGCGACCACCGCCGTGGTCATGGCCCTTGAAGAACCGCCCCAGGATTTGCTCAAGCGCCTGAACCTGGCCTTGGCCAGGGCCAAGCAACCCCTTGCGAAAAGTGCCTGAGATGGCCGTCAAAACCAGCTGGTATGAAGCCGACAGCCGCTTCATTCCAGGGCATTACCAACCCGCCACGCTGATCGACCTGGCCTTGTCCCGGGACATCGACAGCCATCGCCTGCTGCGCGGCACCGGGCTGTTTCACGAGGACATCCTGGCCGGCACCGCGCACTTGAGCCCGCAGCAGTTTTTCGGCTTGATCGGCAACAGCCGCAAGTTACTGGACGCCGACGACAGCAGTTTCCTGTTTGGCCAGCGCCTGCTACCGGGCTATTACGGTGCCGCCAGCCACGCCCTTGGCCATGCGCAGAACCTGCACCAGGCCCTGGAGATCCTGATCCAGCAACAGGTGCTGCTCAGCCCGTTGGCCAGCCTGCAACTGGAGCTGGATGAGCACCACGCCTACCTGTACTGGCTGGACAGTTGCGGCGCCGGCGAGCACTGGCGTTTCCTGCTGGAAGCCAGCATGACCTCGCTGGTTGCCATGAGCCAATGGCTCAGCGGCGAGCGCCTGCCGTGGGCGTGCAGTTTCAGCCATGCCGAACCGCGTTATATCGAGCAGTACTGGGTGCACCTGGGCGAAGACACGCGCTTCGAGCGCCCGCTGGACATGATGACGATCCCGCGCGAATACCTCACCCGCACCTGGCCGGGCGCCTCGGCCACGGCCGGCCAGGTGGCGCGCCGCCAAGCCCGCGAGCAGATCGAGCAGCTGGGCTTTGCCGGCAGCTTTCTCGACTGCCTCTACGAGTACCTGCGCGACCAGGTGCGCCAGCCGCCCAGCCTGGAACAGGCGGCCCAGGCCTTCGCCATGAGCCCGGCGACCCTCAAGCGCAAGCTGCACAAGCACGACACCGGTTTTCAACAGCAGGTGGACCGGGTGCGCAAGCAGGTGGCGTTGCACCTTTACCAGGTCAAGGGCTACAGCAATGATGAGGTGGCGGCGTACCTGAATTTCAACGATGCGGCGAACTTCCGGCGCTCATTCAAGCGCTGGACCGGCAGCACGCCGAACCTGATCCGCCAGCTGTTCAACAGCCGCTAGCCAGGCGTTCGCGCAGAAACGCCACCAGCGCCTGCACCGGCCGTGAGCTTTGCCGGTGCTGGGGGTACACCGCCGACAGGGTCAGGGCTTCGGGGGCAAAATCATCGAGGAGCGTGACCAGCCGGCCGTCCTTCAGCGCGTCGCCGACGATGAAGGTCGGCAGGTAGGTGACGCCCAGGCCGGCGACGGCGGTATCGCGCAGCAACTCGCCGTTATTCACGCGCATACGGCCGGTGACATTCAGTGCTTGCAGCTTGCCTTTGAAGCGCCATTGCACCTGGCGGCCATGGCCGTAGGGCAGGCAGTCGTGTTCGGCGAGGTCTTCGGGTTTAAGCGGCGTACCGCGCAGTGCCAGGTACTCGGGGCTGGCGCAATACACGCGCTCGATGCTGGCGATACGCCGAGCGATGAGGGTGGAATCTTCCAGGGTGCCGATGCGCAGCACCAGGTCGTAGCCCTCACCGATGAGGTCCACCGGGCGGTCGCTGAGGTCAACTTCCACCGACACCTGGGGATGGCGCTGCAGGAACAACGGCAACAGGCAACCCAGGTGCGCCATGGCGAACGACAACGGCGCACTCAGGCGAATGGTGCCGCGCGGTTCACTGTTCTGGCCGGCGATGCCCTGCTCCACTTGCTCGACGTCACCGAGCAGGCGCAAGGCGGACTCGTAGTAACTCTGGCCCAGGGGCGTGACATCCAGGCGGCGCGTGGAGCGGTTGAGCAGGCGCACGCCAAGGCGATCTTCCAGCTGGATCAGGCGGCGGCTGACGAATTGCTTGGACAGGCCCAATTGTTCGGCGGCGGCGGTGAAGCTGCCGGATTCCATGACCTGGCAGAACAGGCGCATGTCTTCGAAGGGGTTCATTGTCGCTTCTCGGTAGACGATGGGCTGTTTTATAACTGGATGGTCGCCACACCACAAATCAAATGTGGGAGGGGGCTTGCTGTGGTGAGCGGGCTTGTCCCGCGCTGGTCTGCGAAGCAGACCCACCGGATTCCTCAGTGAACCCATCGGGGGACAAGCCCCCTCACCACAGCAAGCCCCCTCCCACAGGGGATTACCGACAGGCTTGAAAACCGGTTACTTGGCCGTAAACGCCGAGTAGCTGTTCATCAGGTTGCGGTAGTTGGGGATGCGCGGCGACAGCAGGTTGGCCAGGCCTTCCATGTCGTTGCGCCAGTCCACTTGCAGCTCGCAGGCCACGGCGAACCAGTTGACCAGTTGGGCACCGGCGGCGGTCATACGGGCCCAGGCGGCTTGTTGCACAGTTTCGTTGAAGGTGCCGGAGGCGTCGGTGACCACGAACACCTCGAAGCCTTCGTCGAGGGCGCACAGGGTCGGGAACGCTACGCACACGTCCGTCACCACACCGGCAATGATGATCTGCTTGCGGCCGGTAGCCTTGACCGCCTTGACGAAATCTTCGTTGTCCCAGGCGTTGATCTGGCCAGGACGGGCGATGTACGGCGCGTCCGGGAACAGTGCCTTGAGTTCCGGCACCAGTGGGCCGTTGGGACCGCCTTCAAAACTGGTGGTGAGGATGGTCGGCAGGTTGAAGAACTTCGCCACATCGGCCAGGGCCAGTACGTTGTTCTTGAATTCGTTGGGGGAGAAATCCTGCACCAGGGAGATCAGGCCGGTCTGGTGATCCACCAACAGCACCACGGCGTCATCTTTGTTCAAGCGCTTGTAAGTCATGGGTTAACTCCTTTGTGGGTTTAGGTATCAGAACGCAAAGCACGAGCAGCCAAACGCCCCCCAGAAACCCTGGAAGTCGCTGACCGGCACGCTGGAAAGGCGCGCCTTTTCGTGGCTGTGGGAATGCACGCCGCACGGGCCGCTGCATTGGTGTACTTGAGCCTGCACAGGCGAACTCGGGCGCCAGTGCCCCGGCACCTTGACCACCGGCGACCAGTCCGGCAGCACCGGTACGCGTGGCGGTGCAAAGTCTTCGAAGTCGCCGGCGCCGTAGACCACCTTGCCGCCAACCACGGTGAGCACCGATTCGATCCACTTGATGGCTTCTTCATCGACGCTGAAAAAGTCCGCCGACAGCGCCGCCACGTCCGCCAGTTGGCCGACCTTGATCTGGCCTTTCTTGCCCTGCTCGGACGAGAACCAGGCGCTGCCATGGGTGAACAGCTCCAGCGCGGTCAGGCGCGGCAGGCCTTCGGCGTGCAGCTCCAGGCCACCGACGGTGCGGCCGCTGACCATCCAGTACAGCGAAGTCCACGGGTTGTAGCTCGAGACTCGCGTGGCATCGGTGCCCGCCCCCACCGGCACGCCTTCGGCCAGCATGCGCTTGATCGGTGGCGTGGCTTCGGCGGCCTTGGCACCGTAGCGCTCGACAAAGTATTCGCCCTGGAACGCCATGCGGTCCTGGATCGCGATACCGCCACCGAGGGCGCGGACCCGCTCGATATTCTTCGGCGTGATGGTTTCGGCATGGTCGAAGAACCACGGCAAGCCATTGAACGGGATGTCGCGGTTGACCTTCTCGAACACGTCAAGCATGCGCGAGATGGACTCGTCATAGGTGGCATGCAGGCGGAACGGCCAGCGCTGCTCCACCAGATGGCGCACCACCGGTTCCAGCTCCTGCTCCATGGTCAGCGGCAGGTCGGGACGGGGTTCGAGGAAGTCTTCAAAGTCCGCCGCCGAGAACACCAGCATTTCACCGGCGCCGTTGTGGCGCAGGTAGTCATCACCCTGGTGCAGGGTGACGCTGCCGGTCCAGTTCTTGAAGTCGCTGAGTTCTTCCTTGGGCTTCTGGGTGAACAGGTTGTAGGCGATGCGTACCGTCAGTTGCTCATCCTTGGCCAGTTGCTCGATCACCGCGTAGTCATCGGGGTAGTTCTGGAAACCACCGCCGGCATCGATGGCGCTGGTCAGGCCGAGGCGATTGAGTTCACGCATGAACTGGCGGGTGGAGTTGACCTGGTATTCCAGCGGCAGTTTCGGGCCTTTGGCCAGGGTCGAGTAGAGGATCATCGCGTTGGGTCGCGCCACCAGCATGCCGGTGGGGTTGCCGTGGCTGTCGCGCACGATCTCGCCGCCCGGCGGGTTCGGCGTGTCCTTGGTGTAGCCGGCCACGCGCAAGGCGGCGCGGTTGAGCAAGGCACGGTCATACAGGTGCAGCACGAACACCGGGGTGTCCGGTGCGGCCTGGTTGAGTTCTTCCAGGGTCGGCATGCGTTTTTCGGCGAACTGGAATTCGTTCCAGCCACCGACCACCCGCACCCATTGCGGCGTCGGGGTACGGTCGGCCTGCTCCTTGAGCATGCGCAGGGCATCGGCCAGGGACGGCACGCCTTCCCAGCGCAGCTCGAGGTTGTAGTTCAGCCCGCCACGGATCAGGTGCAGGTGCGAGTCATTGAGACCGGGGATCACGGTGCGGCCCTTGAGGTCGATGACCTGGGTGCCGCTGCCACGCAGGGCCATGGCCTCGCCATCGGTGCCGACGGCAACGAAGCGCCCCTCGCGGATGGCAACGGCGGTTGCCCGCGGGTTTTCTCGGTCCACGGTGTGGAACTGGCCATTGAACAGAATCAGATCGGCGTTCATAGGGTTTCCTTTACAGAGGCTTCAAGCCAGGGAGCGAACAGGCGGGTGGCGGCCGGCATCAGCAGGTAGACCACCAGCAGGACGATGGTCACGGTGACCAGGAAGGTCGCGACCACGTAGTTGGAGAGGAACGGGTGCAGGCCGAGGATCGGGGCCCACACGATCGGCACCAGCAGGGTCAGCGGCAGGATCACGCACAGGGTCACCACCGCCTGCTTCCAGCGCGGCGGCTTGGCGGCGCTGTCGGCCAGGGGCGTGAACCAGAACTCGTTGAGCGCACCGATTTCGGTCTTGTCGCCGTCGGCCAGCATCGGCGTGGCTTCGGCGATCAGGGTGTTGCGCTCGGGGGAATTGAGCCAGGTTTCCAGGTCGTCGGTGGAGCGGTAGCGCAATACGCAGGTGAACAGCGTCAGGCCGTTCTGTTTGCTGCGCACCACATCCACACCGAGGTGGCCGGGACGCTCGCCGGCGATGCGCACGGTGCGGCGCAGCCAGGCTTCGTAGTCGGCTTCGCGGCCGGCCTTGATCAGGTGTTTGACGACCAGGGTGACGACTTCGTCGGGCCCTGTCTGTGGTGCTGGGTCCATGGGATGCCCCTCTGCCTTGAAATATCAGCGATGAGGGGAGTTTGCCGAGGACAGCGTCAGGAAAATTGCATGTACGTGCTGTTTAAGGGGGAGCGCTGGAAAGGGCTCACCAGCCTTCTTTCAACATGCGCAACTCCAGGTGCTGCAACAGCATGATGGTCTTGCCGTCGGCGATCTCGCCGCTCTGCACCATGGCCAGTGCCTGCTCGAAACCCAGCTCCAGCACCTCGATGTCCTCGCCCTCCTCTTCCAGGCCGCCGCCATGGCCGACCCGGTCCCCCGGCTGGTACTCGCCGAGAAAAAAGTGAATCCGCTCAGTGACCGACCCCGGGCTCATGAACGCCGCATAGATCTTCTCTACATGGCCGACGCGGTAGCCGGTCTCTTCCTCGGCCTCCAGGCGAATGCGCTCTTCGGGGCTGGCGTTGTCCAGCAGCCCCGCCGCCGCTTCAATCAGATAGCCGTGGTAGTCATTGACGAAGGTGGGCATGCGGAACTGGCGAATCAGCAACACCGTGCGTTGCTCGCGGTTGTACAGCAGGATGGTCGCGCCATTGCCGCGGTCATACACCTCGCGGGTCTGGGCTTGCCAACTGCCGTCGCGGCGACGCAGGTCGAAGCTGTATTTTTTCAGCAGGTACCAGTTGTCCGAGAGGGTCTCTTCGGCGGTGATACGAACGGGGCTGTTGTCCATGGTCAGGCCTTTGCTCAAAAGAGCACGAGCATGTCGCGCCGACATCAATGGCGTCAAATGCTGTAACACTTTGCAAGCAATCCCCCTGCGCGGCCGTCGAATTTATACCTGCCTGTGCAGGCCATCTGGTAAAACCCCAGCTTCACCTTTGCCCAGGAATCTCCATGCCCTCTCGTTTTCTATCGCGCCTGAGCCTGCGCTGGTTTCCCCTGCTGTGCATGGCACTGTTGATCGTCGGCCTGCCCGTGGGCTGCGCGGTGCTGCAACACAAGGAGCGCGAGCTGGTGTTTCGCATCGAACCCGGCACCGCCAGTTGGTACAGCGGCTTGCCCAAGGCGGTGCAGGAATTCGAGCTCAAGCCCGCCAGTTTCAAATCGGGGCAGAACATTCATGGCTGGTGGTACCCGGCAGCCAACAAGGACGCACCGGCGATCCTCTACCTGCATGGCGTACGCTGGAACCTCACCGGGCAGCTGTTTCGCATCGAGCAGTTGCACGCCCTGGGTTACTCGGTGCTGGCCATCGACTATCGCGGTTTTGGCCAGAGCCACGGCGAGCTGCCCTCGGAAACCACGGTCTACGAAGACGCGCGCATCGCCTGGGAACGCTTCCAGGTGCTGCAGCCGGACCCCGGCAAGCGCCTGATCTACGGGCACTCCCTCGGCGGCGCGGTAGCCATCGACCTGGCCGCCGAACTGGGCAAGCAAACGCCACTGCCGGTACGTGGGCTGGTGATCGAGTCCACCTTCACCTCCCTGGCCGATGTGGCCACGGCGGTGGCCAACACCTCGCTGCCGGTGCGTTGGTTGCTGTCGCAGAAGTTCGACTCCATCGACAAGATCGCCGATATCCATATGCCATTGCTGGTGGTGCATGGCCTGGATGATCGCTATGTGCCGCCCCGTTTCAGCGAGCAACTATTTGAAGCGGCCCGGCAACCCAAGCGCCTCTTGTTGGTGCCGGGTGCCAGCCACAACAACAGCATGAGCCTGGCCGGTCGCAGCTATCGCCAGGCACTCGACAACCTGATGCAAGCGAAGATGCCCGCCCAGGTTGTCACCCACACAACCGGCCGTGACAACGAGTCATAAATCCGTTTTTCGGCACTGGGTTCGCGCTGGGCTGTCAAGCGCAAACCCTGCCCATACTGGCCCTCGCCGGCAGTTGATCAAATATTAACCTTTGGTTAAATCGCCAACCCTGCCGGGCGTTCGCAAAGTTATCCACAGAGATACCCACGGTTTTCGTGGACAACTCTTTTTATTTTTTTACGATTTTTTTGCTGATTAAACGGTTTCTGGAAATGTACCCGGCAGCAGAATCTCGCGATTCACATCGCGTATATCGTTATAGCCACACAGCGCCATCGACACGTCCAATTCACGGGCGATGATCTCGAGTGCCTTGGTCACCCCTGCTTCGCCCATCGCGCCCAGACCATACAAATGCGGGCGACCGATCATGGTGCCCTTGGCGCCGAGTGCCATCGCCTTGAGCACGTCCTGGCCGGAGCGAATGCCGCCATCGAGCCACACCTCAATGCGTTCGCCCACCGCGTCGACAATCGCCGGCAACTGGCTGATGCTCGACGGCGCACCATCCAACTGGCGGCCACCGTGGTTGCTCACCACCAGTGCATCGGCACCGGAATTGGCGGCCAGGCGCGCGTCTTCCACATCGAGGATGCCCTTGATGATCAGCTTGCCGCCCCAGCACTGCTTGATCCATTCCACATCGTCCCAGCTCAGGCGCGGGTCGAATTGCTGGGCGGTCCACGACGACAGCGACCGCATGTCCGCGACGCCCTTCACATGCCCGACGATATTGCCGAAGCCACGCCGCCGGGTACCGAGCATGCCCATCACCCAGCGCGGCCTGGTGGCCATGTTGAGGAGGTTCGGCAAGGTCAACCTGGGCGGTGCCGACAAGCCGTTGATCAAATCCTTGTGACGCTGCCCGAGGATCTGCAGGTCCAGGGTCAGCACCAGTGCGTCCACGCCGGCCGCCTTGGCACGTTCGATCAATTGCTCGACAAAGCCACGGTCGCGCATCACATACAGCTGGAACCAGAACGGCTTGCCGACCTGTTCGGCGATGTCCTCCAACGAGCAGATACTCATGGTCGACAAGGTATAGCGCAGGCCAAACGCGGCGGCGGCCCGGGCGGTAAGAATCTCGCCATCGGCATGCTGCATGCCCGCCAGACCGGTGGGGGCCAAGGCAACGGGCATGGCCATGTCCTGGCCGAGCATGGTGGCGCGGATCGAACGTTCATCGATATTGCGCGCCACGCGCTGGCGGAATTTGATCCGGGCAAAATCGCTTTCATTGGCGCGGTAGGTGCTTTCAGTCCAGGACCCGGAATCGGCGTAATCGTAGAACATCCGTGGCACCCGCTTTTGCGCCAGCTTGCGTAAATCTTCGATGGTTGTAATCAACGACATCTAGGTCACCTCTCCCTGAACTGAGCGCAGAGAGTAACCGCCCCACGGGTGGGCAACCAGCCATTGCGTTTATATCGACTGCAGATTAATCTCGCACAAACCCGCAAAAAAGCGCACAAACATGCACAACACCCATCACGCCATCGACCTGCCTTCCCTGCGCAAACAAAAGATCCTGTTACTGCTGGAACGCGACGGCAAAGTCACTGCCTCGGAGTTGGTGGAGCACTTCGCCGTGTCCCAGGACACCATCCGCCGCGACCTCGGCGAACTCGCCGCCGCCGGCCTGTTGCAGCGCGTGCACGGTGGCGCCCTGCCCCGGCCCAAGGACACCGGCAAGGACTTCTTCACCCGCGTCGGTGAGACCAATGAAGCCAAGCGTCAACTCGCGCAACTCGCCGCCGACCAGGTGCAAGACGGCCAGATCGTGCTGTTCGATTCCGGCTCCACCACCTTGCAGATCGCCCAGTCATTACCGCATTCGATCCGCCTCACGGTGGTCACGCCGTCACCGATGATCGCCATCGCCCTGGCCGACCACCGCGATGTAAAAGTGATACTTGCCGGCGGCCAACTCAACCCGGCCACCTTGTCCACCAGCGGTCACGAGGCGGTGCGCCTGATCCAGGGCATCAAGGCCGACCTGCTGTTTACCGGGGTGTGCGCACTGCATCCGCAAGTGGGCATCAGCTCGCTGCATTTTGATGAAGTCGCGGTCAAGCAGGCCCTGCTCGACAGCGCCTCCCATGTGGTGGCGGTGACCACGGCCGACAAACTCGGTGCGGTGGAACCGTTTGTGGTGGCGCCGTGCAACCGTATTCACACGTTGATCACCGAGTGGCATGTGCCGAGTGTGGAGGCGTATGAGCAGTTGGGGGTGGAGGTGTTGCGGGTGGAGGTCGAGTAGGTACAGGGCATCAAATGGCGGTGTGGCTGGCAGGCTTTGTTGTGGCCCGCGGACTTTTTGTGGTGGGCAAGCTTTTTTTTATGGTGAGCGGGCTTGTTGTGGTGAGCAGGCTTTTTGTGGTGAGCGGGCTTGCCCCGCGCTGGGGCGCGTAGCGGCCCCTCATAAGGCCACCGCCATTATCCTGCCTGCCTGAACGCGGTGACTGGTTTTAGGGCCGCTTCGCAGCCCAGCGCGGGGCAAGCCCGCTCACCACAGCAAGCCTGCTCACTACAAAAAAAGCTTGCTCACCACAACAAGCTCACTAGCCACAACAAGCCCGCTCACCACGACAGCACCTTGGCCGCATCGCGCATGAAAATCTCGATGGTCTTGGGCCCCACGCCGTCAAATTCACCCAGGCGCTGTTCGAACGCCTGGCGGTTTTCGCTGGCACTGCGGATATGGCTGATCTTGCCGGCGTATTCGGCGTTCAGCTTGGCACTCAGGTCCAGCAGGCGCTGTGCGGTGCTTTCGTCGTACCGCACGTAGTGGGCACGCCCCAACATCGCCACCAATTCCTTGGAGGTGCAATGTTGCAGCTTGCGCGCCGTATCGCGCCCCTCTTCTTCAACGATCACCTTGTAGGCCTGGGCCGCAATCGGTGCCTGGATGCGCTTGCCCATCAGGAAGCTGGCGACAAGCCACTTGAACAGGCTGGCGTCATCCCCAGGCTTGAGATCGATGCCCAGTTCAGCCGCTGAAATAGCCTTGGCCATGCTCAGTGCCCCAGCTTGCGCTCGGCATCATCCGCCCGTTCGTTGATGGCGTCGGCCTGGCGTTCGGTGTCCTTGATCGAGGTGGCGGTCACAGTGAAATCTCCTGGCAGTTGAAGGCCCGCGAAAGCGCCGGGCACTTATGCAGCAGAGGCCGGTGAGTTTCGATAGTTCAAGGAAATTTCCAGCACCAACCGCCCACGAAAAAAGCGCAAATTAATTTAAACCTTTGCCGCCCGGACTCGATCCACTCTCCCATATCGCCTCTTCAATCATCCCCCCTCAGGAGACACTCGATCATGAGCTCACACCTTAACGGCAAGAAGATTCTGGTCATCACCTCCAACACCGGCATCGAGCGCGACGAACTGCTCAAGCCCCTGGAAGCACTGCGCGGCCATGGCGCCACGGTGACCCACGCGTCCAGCAAAGGCGGCTCCACCCAGACCTTTGTCGGCGACACCGAGAAGGACAAAACCGTGGAATCCGACGTGCAGCTGTCGGACGTGGCCAGCAGCGACTTTGACGCCCTTGTAATCCCTGGCGGTACCGTCAATGCCGATACCCTGCGCCAGGACGCGGCGGCGCTGCGCCTGATCAAGGACTTTGCCCAAGCCGGTAAAACCATCGCGGCGATCTGTCACGGCCCATGGACGCTGATCGACGCCGGCGTAATCAAGGGCAAGACCCTGACCTCTTACAAAAGCGTGCGCATCGACCTGGAAAACGCTGGCGCGGCCGGGTGGGTCGATACCGCAGTCAAGCAATGCCAGGCCAATGGCTGGACCTTGATCACCTCGCGTACACCGGACGATCTGCCTGCTTTCAACGAGGCGATTGCCCAGGCTGTCGCTGGTTGAACCGCCAACGTTGAACGCAAAACAGGCGCCTTTCGGCGCCTGTTTTGCGTTACCCCTGCCACTCAGCTTTTACGCTGTTCCGGCATCTCCCGCTTGGGTCCGAACATGGCCCATGCAATCAAGCCCACCAGCGGTACGAAGATCAGGATCACCAGCCATAAGCCCTTGGTCTCCCAGCCACTGGTGCTGCGCAATACGATATTGATCGCCCACAATTCCAACAGCAGCAGAATCACCGCCAACGCAATCCAGATATATTGAATTTCCATGCTTCACCTCCTAGGTCGTATGCGTTAGTTCAAGCATCGGCCGCGAGGGTTCATTTAAATTTTCCTGGGTGGTGGAATGCAACGTGGTCCCAGGCCGACCATGCAACCTGCACGACAGGCGCTCTCTGCAATCCTCTTCAACCAATTGAATTGAAAGGCCAATTTAAAAACACTCAAGTTGGTACGCCTGATGCACCACTGCACGGGACGAGGCGTGCGTATCGACGCGCCCTGAGTTTCCCGTGAGGTGTCACCGATGAATGCCATTGACCTGCTCAAAGCCGACCACGAACGCGTAAAGGCCCTGTTGACTCAATTGAGTGAGTCCACCGAACGCGGGGTGAAAAAGCGCACCGAGCTGCTGGCCAAGCTGGAAGCGGAAATCAGCCTGCACACCAGGCTGGAAGAAGAAATCCTCTACCCGGCGTTCAGAAAGGCCGGCGGCAAGGAACAGGACATCATGTACCACGAAGCCAAGGAAGAGCACCGCACCGTCGACGCCCTGGTGCTGCCCGACCTGAAGCAGACCGAGCCGTCGACCACCGAGTTTTCCGGCCGCGTCAAGGTGGTCAAGGAATTGCTCGAACACCATATCGAAGAAGAGGAAACCGAGATGTTCCCCCAGGCCAAAAAGCTGCTGGGCAAGGCATTGCTTGAAGAGTTGGGCGCCGAAATGGAAGCCATGAAAGCGGCGCATAAAAAGTCGCAATCGAGCAAGCCGATGGCGGCTTGATCGAGGCAGGACCGGAGCCTGGAATTCATCCAGGCTCCTGATACATCCACACGATAGGGGATAGCGTCATGAAGACCAGATCGTCCCAACGGATTGTGCTTATCGTCGGCCTGTCGGCCCTGCTCGCCGGCCCCGCCCTCGCCGCCTTTGGCGATAACCCGGAACCTGCCGCCAACGCCTTGAGTGGCGACAGCGCCGCCGGCTCCGCCCTGCCACCGGGGACTTACCCCAGCAGCCCCTCGGACAGCGACAAAAAAACCAAGGACACCGCCAAACCGCCGAGCAAACCCGCCAGGCCGGCTGACACCCCTAAAGACGGCAAGGAAAAACCCCGCTCAGGCAGCTGAGGGCTCATCCGCCACCGGCGGCTCGGGCGCCAGCCCCCAGTCGCCATGCTCGTACCAGTCATCCCCGAGCATCTCGGCCGGGTGCATGGTGCGGTCGGCGCCATTGCCGCACGCCAGGTCGGCGGCCGCGCAGTAGCGGTCACAGCCCCAACAGATACGTTCGGGATGCTTGGGGTGCAGCGGGAAAGGCTTGGCCATGAGTCGACTCCCTGGCGACGAACACTCCCTGCAACCTACCCCCATACAGCCTGTACAACCTTGACCGGCATCAAGCCTGGCCAAGATGAAATATCCTCGGAACTTGACAAGAATCATTATTATTTACTGCTGACCTTCCTAGACTCGGGTTCTCTCTCCACACCCCTCAGGAAGCCTCCATGCGTACCCCTTCTTTGCTGTGCCTTGCCCTGCTGCTGAGCACCTCCGTGGCAGCTGCCAAGGAGTACCCCATCGGCGAACCGCAACACTGTCCCGGCCTGGAAATCGGCGCGGTGTACCTGCAACCGATCGAGATGGCACCCGCCGGCATGATGCGCGCCACGGCCGATTCCGATGTGCACCTGGAAGCCGACGTACGCGCCACGGCGGACAACGTCCAAGGGTTTCAGGAAGGCAGTTTCGTGCCCTACCTCAATCTGTCTTTCACCCTGAAGAAAACAGGCAGCGACACCCCCATCAGCGGCGACTTCCACGCCATGGTCGCCAACGACGGGCCGCACTACGGCGATAACGTCAAGCTGCAAGGCCCGGGCAAATACACCCTCACCTTCAGCGTATTGCCGCCTGCCGGCCACCACTCCCTGGGCCGTCATACCGACAAGGAAACCGGGGTCGCCCCGTGGTTCGAACGCTGCGAAGTGCACTATGAATTCGTCTACGCCGGCATCGGCAAAAAAGGCGGCTATTGATGCGCCGCGCCCTCTTGCTGGGCGGCCTGCTGCTAAGCGGCGCGGCAGTGGCGGCGCCGTTGCCCACCTATGCGTTGAGCCTGCAGGACGGTCACTTCGACCCGCCACAACTGGTGGTCAAGGCCGATGAGCGCTTCAAGATCGTGCTCAAGAACATCGGCCAAGGCCCGGCCGAATTCGAAAGCACGCCGTTGCGGGTCGAGAAGGTGTTGTCTGCGGGGGTGACCACCTTTGTAGTGATCCACCCGCTCAAGCCGGGGTTGTACCCGTTCTTCGACGAGTTCAACCCGCAATTGCCCGAAGGCAGCATCCTCGCCGAATAGGAGCCGTTGATGAATCAATCGATGTTTATTGTCTGGCGTGAAAGCGTCGAGGCCCTGCTGGTGATCGGTATCCTGCAGGCCTGGATCAGCCGCCAGGCCGGCCATGTGCAACTGGCCCGCTTCCTCTGGGCCGGGGTGTTGCTGGGGTTGCTGTGTTCGGCCGGGCTGGCCGGTTTGATGCTGTGGGCCGGCGACGCCATGACCGGCCCACAGGGCGAGTGGCTGCAAGCGGCGCTGACCCTGTTGGCCAGCGGCTTGATGGTGCAGATGGTGTTCTGGATGCACCGCAACGCGGCCACGCTCAAACACAGCCTGGTACGCGAGGCCGACGCGCGCCTGGCGCGCCAGGGCGGCTGGGGCGTGTTGTTACTGGCGCTGCTGGCGGTGAGCCGCGAAGGCAGTGAAACCGTGGTGTTTTTGTATGGCGCCGGTGCACGCCTGCACGATGAGGCGCAAGGCCTGTTCGCCGTCGGCAGTGTGCTCGGCCTGGCACTGGCGGGGCTCACCGTGCTGCTGTTGCGCGGCAGTCGGCGCTTTATCTCCTGGTCACTGTTTTTCGCCCTCAGCGAGGTGCTGCTGTTGCTGCTTGGCGGGGCCTTGCTGGTCGCGGCCGTGGACCGTATCAGCGGGCAACTGCTGGGCATGGACATGCCCGAGTGGGTCTACGCCGCCTTCGGTGACAGCCGCTGGGACAGCAGTGCACTGCTCAGTGACAGCCATGGCCTCGGCGCACTGCTGGCCGACTTTGCCGGCTACCGCGCGGCCCCCAGCCTTATCACCGTATTGGTACTGCTCGGCTACTGGCTATGGGTGGGCAACGGCTTGCGTCGCGCCCGGCACGCGGCATGAGCTGGCTGCAGCAACTGGGCGATGGCATGCGCCGCCATGCCCGGCTGATTCGTGCCATGCAATGGGCGGTGGTGCTGGCGTATGCCGTGCTGCTGGTACTGCCCGCCGCGCTGCCGTTGCCGGATAGCCAGGCGCGCATGGTGAACAACCTGACGCTGCTGGCGCAATTTATCTTCTGGGGGATCTGGTGGCCGTTCGTGTTGCTGTCGATGGTGCTGTTCGGGCGCCTGTGGTGCGGCATGCTGTGCCCGGAGGGTTCGCTGAGCGAGTGGGCCAGCCAGCACGGGCGTGGCCTGGGCATACCGCGCTGGCTGCGTTGGGGCGGCTGGCCGACCCTGGGCTTTTGCCTCACCACGCTCTACGGCCAGTTGATCAGCGTGTACGACTATGCCCAGGCAGCATTGCTGATCCTGGGCGGCTCGACGTTGGCGGCGGTGGCGGTCGGCCTGCTGTTCGTGCGCGGCAAGCGCGTGTGGTGCCGTTATCTGTGCCCGGTCAGCGGCGTGTTCGCCCTGCTCGCCCGCCTGGCGCCGGTGCATTTCGCCGTGGATGAACAGCGCTGGAAAGCCAACGACGCCCCGCGCCTGCCGCTGCCCAACTGCGCGCCACTCCTGGACATCCGCCGCCTGCAGGGCGCCAGCGACTGCCACGCCTGTGGCCGTTGCAGCGGACAACGCGGCGCGGTGCAACTGATCGCCCGCTCCTGCAATCAGGAAATTCTCCAGGCGCCGCGTCAACCCGGCTCGCCGTGGGATGCGCGCCTGCTGCTGTTTGGCGTGATCGGCCTGGCCATGGGCGCGTTCCAATGGACCTTGAGCCCGTGGTTTATCGCGCTGAAACAGACACTCGCCGAATGGCTGGTGAGCCGCGACTGGCTGTGGCCGTTGCAAGACAACGCGCCGTGGTGGCTGCTCACCCACTACCCGCCACTCAACGACAGCTTCAGCTGGCTCGATGGCCTGTGCATCCTGCTGTACCTGGCTGGCAGCGCACTGCTGCTCGGCGGTGGCTGCTGGCTGCTGCTGCGCCTGGCCGCGTCTGTGGCCGGCGATCGCGCACTGTTTCGGCCCCTGGCGCTGACACTCACGCCCCTGGGTGGTGCAGGGCTGTTCCTGGGGCTGTCGGCGACGACGGTGAAGTTGTTGCGCTATGAAGGGTTGGCATTGGCGTGGGTGCAACCGGCTCGTGCACTGGTGTTGAGCGCGGCGATTGGCTGGTGCTTGTGGTTGGGGTGGCGACAGCTCCAGGGGCTTGGAATCCGGCGCCGTTGCCTCGGGTGGTTGTGCGTACTGCTGAGCAACGGCCTGGTGGGCTATGGCTGGTGGTTGCAGTTCTGGGGGTGGGCTGGCTGATGCACACCGATCCAAATGTGGGAGGGGGCTTGCCCCCGATGAGGGTGGGTCAGTGATACTTGGGTTGACTGACTCACCGCTATCGGGGGCAAGCCCCCTCCCACATTTTTAACCGAGTACACCAGACACAACTCCGGTCGGCTCTAAGGCCGCCGCGCTTTGGCTTTTGATCTCAAATCGCCCCGTCAAACACGCTGGCCGAACGCAGGCTTTGGAGCGTGGGTAACCCGGCAGGACGCCGGGTTAGCCGCGCTGGGCCAAGGATGGCCCATCGCGGCGGCCCACGCTCCAAAGCCTTCGTTCGGGCACACCGAGCCTAGGCGAGGTGCCGAGTGTTGGGGCGAAGCGTTTTTGGTTACTTTTGGCGCTCTTCCAAAAGTGACCCGCTGTAAGAGCGGAACCCTAAGCAGCCGTTACCGCAGCAACGGATATGTACTCCCCCCCAAAAAGCGGTCGGCCCACAGGCCGCCATCGGGGGCAAGTCGAATCGTCGCACCGCCCCTCCCACATTTGGACCGCGTTACCTTCAGTAGACGATCGGTACCGGTGCTCCAGCCATCCGGGCGCGTTGCCGGAAGCTGCACAGGTAGCAGGCCAGCCCGAGCAGGAACACCACCCCACTGACCAACCGCGCCCAGAACAGTCCCTGCAAATGCTCCACCGTGGCCATGAACGGCAAGGCCACCCCATCCACCTGCCAGCGTTGCAGCCAGACCTGCACGGCCCCGGCGGCGGTGAGGAACAGCGTGATCATCACCATCGACAGCACCATCATCCAGAAGCCCCGGATTTCGAGGGTCTGCGAACGCGCGTCCGGCGCTTCACCGATACCGCGCAGGCGGGGCATGGCGTAGCTGATCAGGGTCATCACGATCATGGCGTAGGCACCGAAGAACGCCAGGTGCCCGTGGGCGGCAGTGAGTTGGGTGCCGTGGGTGTAGAAGTTGACCGGTGCCAGGGTGTGCAGGAAACCCCACACGCCCGCGCCGAAGAACGCCGTGACCGTGGTGCCCTTGGCCCACAACGTGGCCGCGCGGTTAGGGTGCTGGCGCCGACGTTGCTTCACCATGGTGAAGGCGAACATCACCATCGCCAGGAACGGCAGCGGCTCCAGGGCCGAGAAGATCGAACCGACCCACAGCCACACCTCGGGCGCGCCGATCCAGAAGAAGTGGTGACCGGTGCCGATGATCCCGGTGATCAAGGCCATGGCGATGATCACGTACAGCCATTTCTCCACCACTTCACGGTCGACGCCGGTGACCTTGATCAGCACGAAGGCCAGCATCGAGCCCATGATCAGCTCCCACACGCCTTCGACCCACAGATGCACCACCCACCACCAGTAGAACTTGTCCCGCGCCAGGTTGCCGGGGTTGTAGAAGGAGAACAGGAAGAACACCGCGAGGCCGATCAGCCCGGTCATCATCACCATGCTGACGGTGGTCTTGCGGCCCTTGAGCAGGGTCATGCCGATGTTGTACAGAAAGCCCAGACACACCACCACGATGCCCATTTTGGTGATGGTCGGTTGTTCCAGGAACTCACGCCCCATGGTCGGCAGCAGCTCGTTGTGGGTCAACTTGGCCAGCGCCGCATACGGTACCAGCAGGTAGCCGAGGATGGTCAACACCCCGGCGGCGGCGAACACCCAGAACAGGACGATCGCCAGTTTCGGGCTGTGCAGCTCGCGTTCGGCCTCCTCGGGCACCAGGTAGTAGGCCGCGCCCATAAAGCCGAACAGCAGCCACACGATCAGCAGGTTGGTATGGACCATCCGCGCCACGTTGAAGGGGATCAACGGGAACAGAAAGTCGCCGATCACGTATTGCAGGCCCATGATCAAACCGAACAGCACCTGACCGAGAAACAGGATCAGGGCGAACACAAAGTAGGGTTTGGCCACGGCCTGGGATTGGAATTTCAAGTATGGATTGGCACTGCGCATGGCTCAGCCCTCCTTGTTCGGTGGCCAGTTATTGGTATTGATCCTCGAGCTCCATTTGAGGAACTCGGCCATATCGTCCACCTCCTGGTCGCTGAGATTGAATTGCGGCATGGCCCGTCGCCCCGGTACACCCAGGGGCTGCATTTTCATCCAGGCATGCAGGAACGGCTTGAACCCTTCTTCGCCGCCCCGGCGCTTGAACACATTGCCCAGCTCCGGCGCGAAATAAGCGCCCTCGCCCAGCAAGGTGTGGCAGCCGACGCAGTTGTTGCGCTCCCAGACGCCTTTGCCGCGCACGACAGATTCGGTGAGTTGGTCGACGTTGCTGCGGGCGGGAAAGGTTTGTTCGGTGTGGTAGGTCAGGGCCAGGAAAATCAGGAAGAAGAACACGCTTCCTCCGAAATAGATATTCCTGGCCATGCCCTTGGTGAAGGTCTCTGACATGGTCGCTTCCTCATGGCTTGGCCAGGGAATGATAGGGAGGTGGGGGGTGGAAACTGCTTGATGGCGATCAAGAAATGTTGATGGTTTTGGTGGGGTATTTTTTTGGGGGTTGGGTTGGGTACATATCCGTTATTTAGGTAACGGCGGCCTATGGTTCCGCTCTTACAGCGGGTCACTTTGGAAAAGAGCCCCAAAGTAACCAAAGGGCTCTTGCCCCAACACTCGGTGCCTCGCCTAGGCTCGGCATGCCCTCACTCCGGCTTGAATCCGTGGGCCGCCGTCATGGGCCATCCTTGGCCCAGGACGGCTAACCCGGCGTCCTGCCGGGTTACCCACGGATTCAAGCCTGCGTTCGGCCAGCGTGTTTGACGGGGCGCCCAGGATCAAGATCAAAAGCCAGAGCAAAAGCAGAGCAAAAGCAGGCTGAGGCCTGCCTGCTGGATGGAGATCCAAATGTGGGAGGGGGCTTGCCCCCGATGAGGGAGTGTCAGTTGATGGATTTGGTACTGACCCACTGCAATCGGGGGCAAGCCCCCTCCCACATTTTTAACCGAGTACACCAGACCCAACACCGGTCGGCTCTAAGGCCGCCGCGGCTTGGCTTTTGATCTGGAGTGAGGGCATACCGAGCCTCGTAAGCAGCCGCTACGCAAATAACGGATATGTACTCAGTAAAGCGACCACAACCACCCCCCACCCCAGCATCAAAAATCTCCACAACACTGGCCCACGCCGCAACGCCATAAACCCATCCACAATCACCCACCCCTTGACCACCGCCAGCAGCAACACCGCCCACCACAACCCGGACGCCCCCGTCAGCACAGTGCCAACGCTCAGCACCACCAACATCAGCCAACACAGGATCAGCGTCCGGGAACCCGTCATACACACCTCAGCGAATCACATAGACCAGCGGAAACAACACCACCCACACCAGATCCACCATGTGCCAATACAGCACCCCCGACTCCAGCCCGCCGACCGACAGCCCGCCGCGCCAGCAGCCCAGCGCCAGCCACCCGAGAATCACCATCCCCAGCAGCACATGCAGGAAATGAAACCCCGTGAGTATCCAGTACAAGGTAAAAAACGTGCCGTGCTCCAGGCCCAGTCCGGCAGCGCCCAGGTGGGCGTACTCGCCAAGCTTGATCCCCACATACACCAGCGCCACCAACAACGCCGCGACGAACAAACCGGCGCCGCGTCGCCAGCACTGCAATCGCACCTGCTGCACCGCCAACGAGGCCAACAAGCCTGCGGTCAGCAGGCTCAAGGTCATCGCCAACCCGGTCGAGGTATCCAGCTGTGCGCGCCCGGCGGCAAACAGCTCGGGCTTGAGCGCCTGGGTCACGGCAAACGTGAGGATCAGAATCGCGAACACCAACAGCTCGGCGAGGATAAAAAACCACATCGCCAGGTCGCCTGGCAGCCGGCGCGGTTCAGGCAAAGTGCACATCCACCACGTCCATCAGCGCGGCGACGGTCTGCGGGTCGTCGCTCAGCGGTTCGGCCAGGCACGCCAGGCAGGCTTCGCGCGGGCTCATGCCGGCGCCGATCAGGCGGGCGGTGAAGATCAGCAGCCGGGTGGAGGCCACCTCCTCCAGGTCATGCTGGTCAAGCCGACGCAGCGCCTGGCCCAGGCGCACGACCTGGGCGGCCAGCGCCACATCCACACCGGCCTCGCGGGCGACGATGCGTTCTTCGTCGGCCACCGGCGGGTAACCAAACCGCATCGCCACGAAGCGCTGGCGGGTGCTGGGTTTCATGCCCTTGAGCAGGTTCTGGTAGCCGGGGTTGTACGACACCACCAGCATGAACGACGACGGCGCCTTGAGCACTTCGCCGGTGCGTTCCAGGAACAGTTCGCGGCGTTCATCGGCAATCGGGTGCAGCACCACGGCGGTGTCCTGGCGCGCTTCCACCACTTCGTCGAGGTAGCAGATCCCGCCTTCGCGCACGGCGCGGGTCAGTGGGCCGTCCTGCCACCAGGTGCCGTCGGTGCCGATCAGGTGGCGGCCGAGCAGGTCGGCGGCGCTGAGGTCGTCGTGGCAGGCCACGGTGTACAGAGGCAGGTTCAGGCGGTGCGCCATGTGCTGCACGAAGCGCGTCTTGCCACAGCCCGTGGGGCCTTTGATCAGCACCGGCAGGTGGTGGCGCCAGGCGTGTTCGAACAGCTGCTGTTCGTTATCCAGCGGTTGGTAGAAGGGCTCGGTCATCACGCGTACTCGCAACGGGTTCGGCCCCCACGCTAAGGGCCCCTGCGACAACCTGGCAAGCACGTACAACGGCAAACTTGATCGCCGTCAAGCGAGCCTTGCGCGACTGCAACATAGTCTTGCCTGGCACTAAGAACCTGCGCTCTACCCCGCCTTCGCCGGGCATCGCAAAGGTCTTGCCTGAGGAGATATGGAATGCTGACTCGCAACAGAAAACCCTGGGTCCTGAGTCTTGCCAGCCTGAGCTGCGCCCTGGCCCTCGCATTGCCCATCAACGCCCATGGCGACGCGCCGACCGGGATGGTGAAAAGCCCCGGCGCGCCGGATATGAGCCAGGCTGAGTTCGACGCCTCCAAGCAGACTTACTTCGAACGCTGCGCCGGCTGCCACGGTGTGTTGCGCAAAGGCGCCACCGGCAAGCCGCTGACCCCGGACATCACCCAGGCCCGTGGCCAGGCGTATCTGGAAGCGCTGATCACCTACGGTTCCCCGGCCGGCATGCCCAACTGGGGCACGTCCAATGCGCTGACCAAGGCGCAGATCACCAGCATGGCCACCTTCATCCAGCACACCGCGCCCACCCCGCCGGAATGGGGCATGGCCGAAACCCTCAAGACCTGGAAAGTGCTGGTCAAACCCGAAGACCGGCCGAAAAAACAACTGAACACCCTCAACCTGCAAAACCTGTTCTCGGTCACCCTGCGCGACGACGGCAAGATCGCCCTGGTGGACGGCGACACCAAGCAGATCATCAAGCTGATCGACACCGGTTACGCCGTGCATATCTCGCGTATCTCCGCGTCTGGCCGCTACCTGCTGGTGATCGGCCGCGATGCCAAGATCGACATGATCGACCTGTGGCCCCTGGAGCCGACCAAAGTCGCCGAGATCAAGGTGGGCATCGAGGCCCGCTCGGTGGAAACTTCGAAGTTCAAGGGCTATGAAGACAAGTACGCGATTGCCGGTTCCTACTGGCCGCCGCAGTTCACCCTCATGGATGGCGAAACCCTGGAGCCCAGGCAGATCGTGTCCACTCGGGGCATGACCGTCGATAAGCAGGAATACCACCCCGAACCCCGCGTGGCGGCGATCATCGCCTCCCACGAGTGGCCGGAGTTCATCGTCAATATCAAGGAAACCGGCAAGGTGATGCTGGTCAATTACCAGGACATCAAGAACCTCACCATCACCACCATCGACGCCGCGCCGTTCCTGCATGACGGCGGCTGGGACAGCACCCACCGCTACTTCATGACCGCCGCGAACAACTCCAACAAGGTCGCGGTGATCGACTCCAGGGAGCGCAAGCTCACCGCGTTGGTGGAGGTCGGCAAGACCCCGCATCCCGGCCGTGGCGCCAACTTCAATCACCCAAAATATGGGCCGGTATGGGCCACCAGCCACTTGGGCGACGGCGGTATTTCGGTGATCGGCACCGACCCGGTCAAGCACCCGCAATACGCCTGGAAACAGGTGGAATCCCTCAAGGGCCAGGGCGGCGGTTCGCTGTTTATCAAGACCCACCCCAACTCCCATCACCTGTATGTCGACACCACCCTCAACCCCGACGCCAAGCTCAGCCAGTCGGTGGCGGTGTTCGACATCAACCAGTTGGACAAGGGCTACACCGTGCTGCCGATTGCCGAGTATTCGGGCATCAAGCAAGGCGCGCTGCGGGTGGTGCAACCGGAATACAACAAGGCCGGTGACGAGGTGTGGTTCTCGGTGTGGAACGGCCAGACCGAAGAGTCGGCGCTGGTGGTGATCGATGACAAGACCTTGAAGCTCAAGCAGGTGATCCGCGACAAGCGCCTGATCACGCCGACCGGAAAATTCAACGTCTACAACACCCAACACGACATTTATTGAGCCCCATCAACACGAGGTCACCGAATGAAAAATATGCTCCTCGCACTGCTGGCATCCGCCGCTGCGCTCAGCCTGCAACCGGTGTTGGCACAAGACGGCCCGGGGTTGTTCAACAGCAAACCCTGTGTGGGCTGCCACACGATTGACAGCAAACTGGTGGGGCCGGCCTTGAAGGACGTCGCCGCCAAGAATGCCGGCGTGAAAGACGCAGCCACCACCCTGGCCAGCCACATCAAGAACGGCAGCCAGGGCAACTGGGGACCGGTGCCGATGCCGCCGAACCAGGTCACCGATGATGAAGCCAAGGTGTTGGCCGATTGGGTCCTGACCTTGAAATAAGCACAAGGAGCACGCCATGCAAGCATCGATGATCGGTACGGCCATGGCGCTGCTCCTGCTGATTCCCGTGCGGGCAGCGGCCACCCCGGACGCTGCCCGCCTTGAACACCTGTTGACCCAGGATTGCGGGGCCTGCCATGGCCTGCACCTCACCGGCGGCCTGGGCCCGGCCCTCACACCGCAAGCCCTGGCCCACCACAGCCGCGACAGCCTGATCGCCACCGTGACCTACGGCCGCCCCGCCCGCGCCATGCCCGGGTGGGGCCCGCTGCTGAGTGCCGGCGATATTGCCTGGCTGGTCGACCGCCTATTGCAAGGAAGCCCCCCACCATGATGCGTCCCACCCTGTTATCCCTGTGCCTGTTGCTGGGTGCCTGCGCCCAACCTGCATTGCGCGGCAGCGGCGACCTGGGCCTGGTGATCGAACGCGCCAGTGGCAGCGTGCAGATTATCGAGAGCACCGGCATGACCGAACTGGCCCGTATCGAGGGGCTGGGCGACCTGTCCCACGCCTCGGCGGTGTTTTCCCGCGACCAGCGCTATGCCTACGTGTTTGCCCGCGATGGCGGGCTGACCAAGATCGACCTGCTGCGCCAACGCATCGAGCGGCGCATCGTCCAGGGCGGCAACAGCATCGGCGGCGCGATCAGCCAGGATGGGCGCCTGATCGCTGTGTCCAACTACGTGCCGGGCGGGGTCAAGGTGTTCGACGCCGAGAACCTGGCACTCATTGCCGACATCCCCGCGACGGAAATGGCCGATGGCAAGCGCTCGCGGGTAGTCGGCCTGGTGGATGCGCCCGGGCAGCGCTTCGTGTTCAGCCTGTTCGACACCGGCGAGATCTGGAGCGCCGACTTCAGCCACGGCAACCCGCCGCGCATCACCCGCTTCAAGGACGTCGGCGAGCAACCCTATGACGCGCTGATCACCGCCGACGGCCGCTACTACATGGCCGGGCTGTTCGGTGAGGACGGCATGGCCCAGCTCGACCTGTGGCACCCGGAGCGCGGCGTGGTGCGCGTACTCAAGGACTACGGCCGGGACCAGGCCAAGCTGCCGGTGTACAAGATGCCCCACCTGGAGGGCTGGGCCGTCGCCGATGACCAGGCGTTCGTGCCGGCGGTGGGACGTCACCAGGTGCTGGTGATGGACGCGCGCACCTGGCGGCAGACGGCGGCGATCCCGGTGGCCGGGCAGCCGATCTTTGTCACTGCGCGGCCCGACGGGCGCCAGTTGTGGGTCAACTTCGCCTACCCGGACAACGACCGGGTGCATGTGCTCGACACCGAAACCCACCAGGTGGTCGCCGACCTGCGCCCCGGCCCCGGTGTGCTGCACATGGAATTCACCGGGCGTGGCGAGCAACTGTGGCTGTCGGTGCGCGATGGCGAACAGTTGCAAGTGTGGGATCCGTACCGCCTGACCCTGCTGAAAAGCCTGCCGGCCCGGAGTCCCAGCGGGATTTTCTTCAGCCTGCGCGCGCAAAAAATGGGGTATTGAAATGGACCTTGATTCGCTCAGCCAGCAATTGATCGAACGCTTCCAGCACGGCATGCCGCTGTGCGCCGAGCCCTACCGCGAAATGGCCCAGGTGCTGGGCTGCAGCGCGGCCGAGGTGATGGCCTGCCTGCAACGCCTGGAACTGGCCGGCGCCTTGTCGCGCATCGGCCCGGTGTTCGAACACTCCCGCGCCGGCGCCAGCACCCTGGCCGCCCTGGCGGTGCCGATCGAGCGCCTGGAACAAGTGGCCGCACGGGTCAGCCAGTACCCGGAGGTCAATCACAACTATGCCCGCGAGCACCGTTACAACCTGTGGTTCGTGCTCACCGGGCCCCACCGCCAGCACCTGCAGCAGATCCTCGACGAGCTGGAGCAAGACACCGGCCTCACGCCCCTGGACCTGCCGATGCTCACCGCCTATCGCATCGACCTTGGATTCTCCCTCGGAGAGCAGCCGTGATCGCGCCACTGAACCACGAGCAGATGCTCGACCTGCGCCAGTGCCTGGAGCGCGGCCTGCCCATCGTGCCACGGCCCTACGACGAGCTCGCCGAGCAGATCGGTGCCCACCACGATCAGGTGCTGCAACAGATGCAGCAATGGCACGACCAGGGCCTGTTCCGTCGCGTCGGCCTGGTGCTCAATCACCGCGCCCTGGGCTATGTGGCCAATGCCATGCTGGTGCTGGATGTGCCGGATGCGCTGGTCGATGAAGTCGGTGCGCGCCTGGGCCGCGCGCCCGGCGTAAACCTGTGTTACCAGCGCCCGCGGCGCCTGCCGCAGTGGCGCTACAACCTGTTCTGCATGGTGCACGGGCGCGAGCGCGCGGTGGTCGAGGCGCAGATCCAGGCGTTGCTGGAGCAGCATCTGCTCAGCGACTTGCCCCACCAACTGCTGTTCAGCACCCGCGCCTTCAAGCAATGCGGTGGGCGTTTCGCGCCGCCGCCGTCACAGGTATGGGCCCATGGATGAGCTGGATCGACAACTGATCAACCGCCTGCAACACGGCCTGCCGCTGGTGCGCCAGCCCTGGCAGCAGGTGGCCGAGGAACTGCATTGCCCTGCGAGCGAACTGCTCGACCGCCTGCACGACTTGCTCGAAGACGGAATGCTCACGCGCTTCGGCCCGATGTTCGATATCGAGCGTCTCGGCGGCGCTTTCACCCTCGCGGCGCTCGCCGTACCCGAGGCGCGCTTTGATGCGGTCGCCGAGCAGCTCAACGCCCTGCCCCAGGTGGCCCACAACTACCGCCGCGAACACCGCTGGAACATGTGGTTCGTGCTGGCCTGCGCCACCGCGCAGGAGCTGGCCGATACCCTGTCGTGCATCGAGGCCCTGACCGGGCTGGCGGTGCTCAACCTGCCGAAGGAGCACACCTACCATGTCGGTCTGTATTTCCCGGTCTGACAACACCCTGGCCCTGCAACTGGTCGCCCTCACCCAAAGCGGCCTGCCGCTGGTGGAGGACCCATGGGCCTGGCTCTCCGAGCAACTGGGCATCAGCGTCGAGTCGACCCTCGACCTGCTCAAGCGCCTGCAGGCCGAAGGCGCGATCCGGCGTATCGCCGCCGTGCCCAACCACTACCGCCTGGGCTATCGGCATAACGGCATGACCGTGTGGGACGTGGCCGATGTGCACCTGCCGCGCCTGGGAGAACTGATCGGCGCCCAGCCGTTTGTCAGCCATTGCTACCGTCGCCCCCGACGCCCGGACTGGCCCTACAACCTGTTCGCCATGGTGCATGGCCGCAGCCGCGAAGAAATCGACAGCTACCGTGAGCACCTGCGTTTCCTGCTGGGGGATGCCTGCCGCGCCGACGAGATGCTGGTGAGCAACCGCATCCTGAAAAAAACCGGCCTGCGCCTGACGCCGGCGCACTCAAAGGAATAGCCCATGCTGCGAATCAGTCAGTACCTGCGCACCCTCGCCGGTCAATGCCCGCCGCCGCGCACCTCGCCCCCTGGCAGTGAGCGGCCGCCGGTGGTGATCTGGAACCTGCTGCGGCGCTGCAATCTCACCTGCAAGCACTGCTACGCCACCAGCGCCGACAGCGTGTTTCGCGATGAGCTCGACACCCCGGCAGCATTGCGGGTGATCGACGATTTGCACGACGCCGGGGTGCGCGTGTTGATCCTGTCCGGGGGCGAGCCGCTGCTGCGCAAAGACCTCTTCGTGCTGAGTGCCTATGCCCGTGACAAAGGTTTTTTCGTCGCACTGTCGACCAACGGCACGCTGATCGATGAGCACAACATCCAGCAGATCGCCGACGCCCGTTTCGACTACGTGGGCATCAGCATCGACGGCCTGGAAGCGACCCACGACGCGTTTCGCCAACTGCACGGCAGTTTCCAGCGCTCCATGCACGCCATCCGCCTGTGCCGCGAAGCCGGGATTCGCGTGGGCCTGCGCACCACCCTGACCCAGGACAACCATGGGCAGCTGCCGCAGTTGCTGGCGCTGATGCGCACCTATGACGTGCAGAAGTTCTACCTGTCGCACCTCAACTACAGCGGGCGCGGCAAACGCAGCCGCCAACTGGATGCGCACCGGCAGATGAGCCGCGAGGCCATGGCGCTGATTTTCCAGCAGGCCTGGAGCGATATTCAACACGGCGTGGACAGCGATTTCGTCAGCGGCAACAACGACGCCGACGCCGTGCTGTTGCTGCAATGGGTGCACCAGCACCTGCCCGAACACTACCCGCAGCTTGAACACCTGCTGCATGCCTGGGGCGGCAATGCCTCGGGCAGCGGCATCGCCAATATCGACAACACCGGCGAGGTGCACCCGGACACCTACTGGTGGCAGCAATCGGTGGGCAGTGTGCGCAACACCACCTTCCGCCAACTCTGGCTGGAGCAGCCCGACCCGTTGCTGCTGCGCCTGCGCGAACACCCGCGCAGCATTGGCGGGCGCTGCGCCGAGTGCCGCTGGCTGGCGATCTGCAACGGCAATACCCGCACCCGCGCCTGGGCCGATGGCGACCTGTGGGGCCCGGACCCCGGTTGCTATTTCAGCGACGCCGAGATCGCGCGCCAGCCCCTCAACCTGATCCCTTGCTCGACCACCCGGTGACACAACCGGGGGCCGCCTACCTGATGATGAACCAAGGACGTCCCATGCACACTTCAACTGCCCACTTCTCCACTGGCCTGCCAGCCAGTCTGCACAGCCCCTTGCACCCCGGCGAAGTCGCGTTGGTGGGCGCCGGCCCCGGTGACCCGCGCCTGCTGACCCTGCGCGCCTGGAGCCTGTTGATGCAGGCCGACGCGGTGGTGTTCGACCGGCTGATCAGTGCCGAACTGCTCGCGCTGATCCCGTTGACCTGCGCCCGTCATTACGTGGGCAAGGCCAGCGGTTGCCACAGCCTGCCCCAGGATCAACTCAATGAACTGCTGGCTGAGTTGGCCGACCAGGGCCAGCGGGTGGTGCGCCTCAAGGGCGGCGACCCGTTTATCTTCGGGCGCGGCGCCGAGGAGCTGGAGTACCTGCTCGCGCGCGGTATCCCGTGCCAGGTGGTGCCGGGCATCACCGCCGCCTCCGGCTGCAGCGCCTATGCCGGTATCCCGCTGACCCACCGCGAGCTGGTCAATTCGTGCCGTTTCGTCACCGGCCACCTGCAACGCGACGGTGCGTTGAAACTGCCATGGGCCAGCCTGGCCGAGCCGAGCCAGACCCTGGTGTTCTACATGGGCCTGTCGAACCTGGCACTGATCGCCGAGCATTTGGTGGCGGCCGGTTTGCCCGGGGACACACCGGCCGCCCTGATCAGCAACGGTGCACGCGCCGATCAACAGGTGGCCCGTGGCACCCTGCGCCAGTTGCCCACCCTGGCCGCCGACTGCGAACCCGGCGTACCGACGCTGACGGTGATCGGCCACGTCGTCAACCTGTTTGCCGACGCCGCCCTGCACTTCCCCGCCAGCCTGGCACCGGCCCGTGAAGCGGTGGCGGTATGAAACGCCTGCTGCTGGTGCCGCTGCTGTGGGCGACGGCCGCACACGCTACGCCCGCGCAGGACTACCGCCAGTATTGCGAAAGCTGCCACGGGCTTAATCGCATCGGCGCCACCGGCCCGGCGCTGCTGCCGGAGAGCCTGGGGCGAATCAAGCCGGATGAAGTGCGCAAGGTCATCGAACAAGGCCGGCCCGCCAGCCAGATGGCCGCGTTCAGTGCGCAACTGAGCGCCGCGCAGATGGATGGGCTGGCGCAGTTTCTGCAACAGCCGCCTGACTCACCGGCGACGTGGAACGAGCATGACACCCGCACCAGCCACAGCGTGCTGGCGGACCTGCGCCAATTGCCGAGCACGCCGCAACATCACGCCGACCCGCTCAACCTGTTTGTGGTGGTGGAGTCCGGCGACCATCACATGGATATTCTCGACGGCGACACCTTTGCCGTGCTGGACCGTTTCCCTACCCACTTCGCGGTGCACGGCGGGCCGAAATTCTCCCCGGACGGACGCTTTGTGTACTTCGCCTCGCGGGACGGCTGGATCAGCCAGTACGACCTGCACAACCTCAAGTTGATCGCCGAGATCCGCGTGGGCCTCAACACCCGCAACCTGGCGGTGAGCAAGGATGGCCGCTGGGTGCTGGCGGGCAATTACCTGCCGGGCAACCTGGTGCTGCTGGATGCGCGCGACCTGTCGCTGGTCAAGACCCTGGACACCGGCTCACGGGTCAGTGCGGTGTACACCGCGCCACCGCGCAACAGCTTTATCGTCGCGCTCAAGGACGTGAACGAGGTCTGGGAATTGTCCTATGCCGATGCTCGGCCCAGTTTCGAGCCCCGGCGCATCCAGGCCCAGGATGTGCTCGATGACTTCTCGTTCTCGCCCGATTACCGCCAACTGATCGCCACCTCACGCAAGGCCGGCGGCGGCCAGGTGATCGACCTGGGCAGCGGCCGCGTGGTCACCGATATCCCGCTGTCCGGTATGCCGCACCTGGGCTCGGGGACGTATTGGCAACGCAACGGACAATGGGTGTTTGCCACGCCGAATATCAGCAAGGGGCAAATCTCGGTGATCGACCTCAAGACCTGGAGCCTGATCAAACAGATCCCCACCCTCGGGCCGGGCTTTTTCATGCGCAGCCATGTGAACTCGCGCTATGTGTGGAGCGACGTGTTTTTCGGGCCGGACAATGATGCGATTCACCTGATCGACAAGCAGACCCTCGAGATCGCCCACACCCTGAGGCCAGTGCCGGGCAAGACGGCAGCCCATGTGGAATTCACCCGGGATGGGCGGTATGTGTTGCTGAGCATCTGGGCCACGGAGGGGGCGCTGATTGTGTATGACAGCCAGACGCTCGAGGAGGTGAAGCGCATTCCCATGAATAAGCCGTCGGGCAAGTACAACGTGGGCAACAAGGTGGAGTTTGCGGAAGGGACATCGCATTGAACACGGGTGACAGGCAGGAAGCAGCCAGGTCATAGAGCGCATGGGCACCGCCGGTCCCCTGTGGGAGATGTCGAGCTTCAGCGAGGCTTCGATGGCGGTGGCACTGCCGGCAGAGAGGTTGGCTGACCCACCACTATCGGGGGCAAGCCCCCTCCCACATTTGGTCGCGGTTGGCAGGTAGAAAGTGGCCCGGCTGTAGATCTGATGGGCGCCGCTGATCCCCTGTGGGAGATGTCGAGCTTTAGCGAGGCTTCGATGGCGGCGGCACAGCTGGTAGAGGTGTTGGCTGACACACTGCTAACGAGGAGTGTCAGACGGTACGGGAGAATTGGCCTTTGTGGGCGCCGCCCAGGTAGGCGTCGAAGGCCATGGCCACGCTGCGCACCATCAGTTGGCCCTTGGGCAGCAGTTGCAGCGCGTCGTCCTGGACCAGTAATAAGCCGTCCGCCACTTGCTCGTCCAGCTGCGTCAACGCTTGGGCAAAATACTCATTGAACCGAATGCCATGGGCCGCTTCCACCTGGGCGACATCGACGCGGCCGTCGCACATCAACCCATTGATCACCTCGCGGCGCAGTACGTCATCGGGGTTGAGCCGGTAACCGCGCTGCACCGGCAACATGCCCGCATCGATGCGCGCGTAGTACTGGGACAGCTCCTTGACGCTCTGGCTGTAGCTGTCGCCGACCTTGCCGATGGCCGATACGCCCAGGCCGATCAGGTCGCAATCGGCATGGGTGGAGTAGCCCTGGAAGTTGCGTTGCAGGCTGCCGTTGGCGCGGGCCAGTGCCAGCTCATCGTCGGGCAGGGCGAAGTGGTCCATGCCGATGTAGATGTAACCGGCCTCGGTGAGGCGGCGAATGGTCAGTTCCAGCAGCTCCAGCTTGCGCGCCGGGGGTGGCATGTCTTCGGGACGGATCATGCGCTGGGCGCGGATCTGGCTCGGCAAGTGTGCGTAGCTGTAGGCGGCCACGCGGTCGGGCCGCAGGGCGATCAGCTTGCTCAGGGTCACGTCGAAGCTGGCCACGGTTTGCAGGGGCAGGCCGTAGATCAGGTCGACACTCACCGACTTGAAGCGTGCCTCGCGGGCCGCCGCCACCAGTTGCAGGATCTGCGCTTCGCTTTGCACGCGATTCACGGCGGCCTGTACGTCGGGGTCGAAGTCCTGCACGCCGAAACTCAGGCGATTGAAGCCCAGGCGGCGCAGGGTGTTGATGCGCTCGAGGCTGATGGTGCGCGGGTCGACCTCGATGGAGAACTCATGGGCGTCGCTGTCATCCAGGCTGAAGTTGTCCGCCAGGCAGGCCATCAGTTCGGCCAGTTGCGCATCGTCCAGATACGTCGGGGTGCCGCCGCCCAGGTGCAACTGGGTCAGGCGCCGCGAGCGCTCGAACAACGCGCCCTGCATCTGGATCTCGCGCTTGAGGTACGCCACATACTCGACGGCGCGATGGGTCTTGCGGGTGATGATCTTGTGGCAGCCGCAGTAGTAGCAAAGGCTCTGGCAGAACGGAATGTGGATGTACACCGACAACGCCTTGGGCGCGGCGAGTTGGTGACTGGCGCGCACGGCCTGGTGATAGTCGTCCAGGGCAAACGCGCTGTTGAACTGCGGCGCGGTCGGGTACGAGGTGTAGCGCGGCCCCGGGCGGTCGTATTTGTGCACCAGGGCACGGTCGAACTCAAACGCCGTCATGGTCGATCACCTCGTCGTTGGCGCTGACGGGGGTGGTCAGGGGCTGGGTGACGTACAGACGCGCCGGGTCGGCGGTTTCGTGAAACCCGCCACAACAGGTGGCGAGCTGGCCGTTGCTCAGCTGAGCGCAGTACTCACGGGCATCCAGGGTGTTCTGGACACACAGCGTGTCGATCTGGCTGATGGCCCCCAGGCCAAAGCCGATGTGATCGCAGTAGCCGTGCAGGGTGAAGCCTTCGCAATTACGGCTGAGGCGGCCGCGCTCCTGGGCCTGTTTGAGGTCATCGTCGGTGCGGGCGAACTGGCCCAGGCCGATGTAGTGGTACCCGGCGGCGGCCAGGTGTTCAAAGCCGCTGCGGCGCATCGCGCGTTTATCCGCCGCGCTGCAAAACGCCTGGGATTGCCGGCCCTGGTAGCGCACCGGTGGCTGGGCGTAATCGAACAGTTGCAGGCGGTCAGGCTCCAGGGCAATCAGGCTGGCCAGTTTCTGCTCGAAACTGGCCGGCGTCTGCCAGGCATGGCCGTAGCCGAGGTCGATGTTCACTGAGCGAAACCCGAAGGTCCGCGCCGCATCCACCAGCGACTCGATGGGCGCCGGGTCCTGATAGCGTGCCTGGGACAGCGGCCCGTCCCGGTTGGCGTCGGGCACGCCGATGCTGGCGTGGTTGAAACCCTGGTCGCGCAACAGGCCCATGGTGGCCCAGTCGATGTGCCAGGGGTCGAGGTCGATTCGGTAGTCGCCACGGTCGTGGTCGAGAAAGTTGAAGCGGCTGTGCAGGTGTTCCAGCACCGTGCACACCTGCTCGATCGTCGGTGTGGTGCCGCGCAGGTGAAAGTGCTCGACTGGTTGGCGCGGGCCGAGCTGGCAGCCGATCAGCTGGATTTCCTGGGTGAGGCTCTGCAGGTACTCAGCGCCGGCATCGCTTGCCGGCCAGTGCAGGTTCAGCGCCAGGGGCCGCTGGCGCTGGCGGCTGTCGCGCAGGGCGCGCAGCAGGTCGAGGGAGCCGACGCCGGCATGGAAGCGGCGCGTGTCCGTCTGGCACGCCAGGTCCAGCACGCCCTGGTCCTGACGAAAGCGGGTGGGATGAAGATGGGTGCGCATGGCGGACTCCGGAACGGGCGGCGGTGGTCCATTGTCCGGTGCGACCGCTGCGCGCACCTTGATATGCATCAAGGTCGTTACCAGCTGAGGTAAAACATGCCCTTGGCCAGCAGCACAATGGCGACCATGTGCACAAACAGGCTCAGGTGAATGAAATGGCTATAGCGCGCACTGACCTTGCCCCGGCGCATCCGCGCCAGGGTCATCAGGAAGTGCAGCAGCACACTGGCGGCCAGGATCAACTTGAGGCTCAGCAACGTGCCGAACGCGGACGCCAGCGGGGCCGACAACGCCGGCAGGTAGCGCAGCCAGACCATGCCGAGCCCGGCGCCGAACAGCACCAGCAACACCCACGGCATCAACACCCGGGCACGCCGGGCGACGCCCTGCTCCACCAGCACCATCACCCGCATAGGCAAGTGCTGGTGCAAGTGCCCGAGGATCAGCACTTCGAAGAACACCGTGCCGATAAAGATCAGCGCGGCGAACAGGTGGGCCAATAGCAACAGGAGGTAGAGCATGCAAGCCTCGCAGAGGGACCGGCCGTGGGGAGCCCAGTGTGCGGGCTGGCGCACGGGGCGGCCTTGATGCCGGTCAAGCGTTGCTCCTGCCGAGCTTACAGCAACGGCAGGCTGTAGCTGACGATCAGCCGCGTCTCATCCTTGTCGGCGGTGTCATTGCCGCGCAGCACGGCGCTGCGCCAGGTCAGGCCCAGGCCCTTGAACGTGCCCGTGGGGATCACGTAGTCGACACGCACATCGCGCTCCCACTCGCTGTTGTCGCGACGCGCCGCGCGGATGTTGCTGCCGTGGATATAGGTCACGCTCGACTTCAGGCCCGGAACGCCCAGGCCGGTAAAGTCATAGGTGTAGTTACCCACCGTCGCCTGTTCGCCGGCGTTGACGAACTTCAACGACTGGGCGTTGGTGATCAGGTACAGCGAACGGCCCTGGCCCTGGTTGATGTGGGGAAAGTCACTGGCGCCGGTGGTTTTCTGATACCCCAGGCCCACGGAATGCCCGTGCACGCCATAGGTCAACATCGCGCTCCACAGGCGGTTGTCGACCTTGCCCGAGTTGACGCCCGGCGCGTAATACCCGGAACTCACATAGCCTTCATCGCGCCCGGCGGCGCTGCCGTTCTTGCCGTCGGCGGTGCTGTAGAAGTAACGCAGGTCGGTCTTGAGCTGCCCCACCGGCAACTGCCAGTTGTGCACCAGGCCGACGAAATGCTGCTGGTAGAAATTCTCCAGGGTCGCGTAGTAGTACTGCACTTGCAGTTGCCTGCTGACGGCGTAATCCACCCCGCCGTAGTAGAACTGGTTGCTGAACCGGCCCTTGGCCGGGTCGTTGGCCCCGGCGATCGACAGGCCCTGGCCGTTGCTGGAGTTGCGGTCGAGCACCTGCTCCATTTTGCCGGCGATCAGGTTGAAGTCCTTGAGGTCCCTGGAGTCGACCTGATAGCCACGGAAGGTCTGCGGCAACAAGCGGCCGTCTTCGGACATCAGCACCGGCATCTTCGGCATCAGGGTGCCGACCTTGAGCTGGGTTTGCGAGATGCGCACCTTGCCGGTGGCGCCGGTCTTGCTGAAGTCATGGGCGGCCTTGCCATCGGACAACGGGAAGACGCTGCCGGGGGTGTTGTCTTCACCGGCCTTGCCGGCGCGCCCCGAGGCATCCAGGCGCAGGCCATACATGGCCTGCAGGTCCAGGCCGAAGCCCACCAGGCCCTCGGTGAAACCGGACTGGTAGTTGAACATGAAGGCCTGGCCCCACTCCCTGTCCGACGGCGCCCTGGTGTTGCGGGTGTCCTGGTTGTAATAGAAATTGCGCAGGTCGAGGGTGGCTTTGCTGTCATCGATAAAACCCGATGCAGCCGCCTGCTGCGCGGCGCCGAAGGAGACGGCGAGCGCCAGGCACGTGGTGTGTTTCATGAAGGCTCCGTGAAGTGATTGAGGCGACCCCGTTACAGCCCAACCCTGTTGTTTGTCGGTCGGGTGGTGCTGCATTCAACGGGTGCGCGCACGGTATAGCCTTGGGCCGTGGGGAAACAGCCGCCAAAACCGTCAATCACTGTTGCGCTTTACGTAACAATCCCGCTCGTTCAAGGCACCGGCAACCAGCCCTGGAAGACCCCTGGGGAGGCGAGCGGACACCAGGCAAAATCCCATTGCGTGGCGGGGAGTGCCTGTTGTTCGGCGGCGGCACTGCGCACGTCCTTCCAATCGAACACCGTCAAGCCCTGCCAGGCCAGGACCACCCCCTGGGCCTGGCTGTCATCCGTACTGATCCAACGCGCCGCCGCAGCGGCCATGAAGGTCTCGATGGACTCTTCATCAATCTGCCCGCGATACGGCGACGCCAGCAGCCAACGGCACAGGTTCAGGTGCCAGGTCCAGTCCTGGGCCGGCTGGTTGCGATAGGCCCAGGTCATGAAGCTGCGAAACAGGTTCAGGCCCTCGGGCGGGTCGAGCTTTAGCAGCGTCGGGCAGATGTCGAACAGGGTGTGCCAATACGGCAACAGGCGTGCATCCAGGTGCACAAAGCAGCGGGCATTGCTCGGGTAGTCCGGGCGTGCCGGTTCCGCGCGCAGGCGACGGGACGCCTGGCTGACCAGACGGCTGGCGCCGGCAGGCAAGTGATGGTTCATAAAGCGCACTCACAGTCGTGACGATAGAACGCCCCCTGTTCACAGGAGGCCCAAGGCACACGTCAGAATGCGGGGGATGCGCGGGGGTTGGCCGAAGGCCAGGAATAACGCGGCGGCGCCTTGTTGCGCTGCTCATGGGCCGGGCGTGGGGCCTGCCCCAGGCCCAGCAACCAGGCCAGGCCGATCAGGAACACCAGCGCGACGGTCACGGCGTTGCACACCGGGCAGGCAAAGTAGTTCGAGATGTTACTGGAAGACGGGGCGCCCAGCCCTTTGTCGGAAAGTGGCGCCTGTTGGCCGCCCACTGCGCAGAACGCGCCACCGATGCCATTGAGCTGCTGGCCGGTCATCTGGCCATGGCCCAAACCGCACACGAACAGGTTCATCAGCACGCAGAAGTACAGGGTCCAGACGATCAGGGAACGGTCGGGGCGGCTCGATTTCATGGCGGCGACTCTACCACCAGCGGTGCAAAAGGATGAAATCCAGCGTGCCCCTGTGGCAGAACGTCGCAGATTACGCGGGCTGGCCAGGGTTGGTAGACTTGGCGCCCTCCTCGTTTACTCCTATTCAAAGCCCGCCGAGTTGATTTCGCGCAATGCGGGCGTTTCACAGGATGCACCGTTGATGAGTACGTTATTCACCCGCCGCAAGGTCCTGACCGGCATGGGCCTGTTGGGCCTGGGCCTGCTGGCCGGTTGTGACAACAGCCCCAAGTTGAACTTCAAGTACGGCAAGGACTTGAGCGACAAGATCATGGGCCGCACCTTCAAGCTCAAGAACACCGAGGGCGACACCGTCACCCTCAGTTCCTACCGTGGCCTGATGCCGGTGGTGTTCTTCGGTTTCACCCAGTGCCCGGCCGTGTGCCCGACCACGCTGGCCCGCGCCGCCCAGGCCAAGAAGCTGATGGGCCGTGACGGCGAGATCATGCAGGTGATCTTTATCACCCTGGACCCGGAACGCGACACGCCGCAGATCCTCGACAAGTACGTCAAGGCCTTCGACCCCAGCTTCGAAGCGCTGTACGGCACCCCGGAAGAAATCGCCGTGGCCGCCAAGGAGTTCGGGATCTTCTATGAAAAGATCCCCGCCGGCGACACCTACACCCTGTCCCACACGGCCACCAGTTTTGTCTTCGACACCCGTGGCAACCTGCGCCTGGGGTTGCAGGCATCCCTTACCGCTAAAGAGTGCGCAGAAGACCTGCTCACCGTCATGGAGGTCTGCTAATGACTGCCGTTCAACACCTCAAGCGCTTCACCCTCAGCCTCGCCCTGCTGGGTTTCGCCGCCCACGCCAGCGCCCAGGTGCAAGTCACCGACGCCTGGGTGCGCGCCTCGGTGCCGGGCCAACCGTCCAGCGGCGCGTTCATGACCGTGACCGCCGACAGCGACAGCAAGCTGCTCAGCGTGGCCTCGCCGGTGGCCAAGGACGTACAAATCCATGAAATGAGCATGAAGGACGACGTGATGCGCATGGGCCCGGTGGACGCGGTGGCCCTGCCGGCGGGCAAGGCGGTCAAGCTCGACCCGGACGGCTACCACGTGATGCTGATGGGCCTGACCGGCCAGATCAAGGAAGGCGACCAGGTGCCGCTGACGTTGACCGTGGAGAACGCCAAGGGCGAGAAGCAGACCGTTGAGGTCCAGGCCAAGGCGCGTGGGCTGGATGGCATGGACCATAGCAAGATGCATTGATGCAGCGGATTGGGGGGGCCTGTTCCTGTGGTGAGGGAGCTTGTTCCCTCACCACAAAGGTCCCCCTTCAATCCACGATAAATAGCTTCGCCCCGACACTCGTCGAGGAACGATGCGCCTCCATGTCATTGCCCACCTGGTAACTCATCCCGGCCGTCAGCGTGAACCGGCGGCCGTCTTCCAGCTCGGTGTGCAACTCGCCTTCCAGGCACAGCAGCACATGCCCGCGCCGGCACCAGTGATCGGCCAGGTAGCCGGGGCTGTAATCCACCCTGCGCACGCGGGTGGTGCCGAAGTGGCAGGTGCGCCATGAGGCACTGCCGCTGACGCCGGGGTGAAGCTCGGGTTCGAGGGTGGACCAGTCGGTGATGCCAAACGGGACAGCGGTGAGTTCCATGGTTTGCTCGGTCGTCAGTTAACGTGGCCTGAGGCTATCCACCTGACAACGTTCGCGATAGACACAGATCCCATGGTTTTGTGGGATACAGGCGAGCGTGCTTGTTATCCTGCCCACCCTGCTCCCAAGGACGCGCGCTGATGCAGATCGACCCCGCCAATATCCTGTTTGAGACCGAGCACTGGCTGCTCAACCATCACCTGGCTTCGAAGCTGCCGGGTTACCTGATGCTGGGTGCCAAGGCGCCTGTTGATTCCCTCGCCGACATGTCGGATGCAGCGCTGGCCGAACTGGGTGGACTGCTGGCGAAAACCCAGCGGGTCATGGAGGCGCAACTCAAGCCCAAGTGGTTGTATATCAGCCGCTATGGGCATCTGCCGGGGTTCCCGCTGCACTTTCATTTCATCCCGGTGTATGACTGGGTGGAGGAAGCATTCTGGCGGGATGAGCGCTATCGGCGGTTGCAAGGCTTGGGTTCCCAGGACCTGGCAAAAACGCTCACCGATGGCGCGGAACTGACGCTGTTTGTGTGGCGGGAGTTTGGTGAGAGCCTGATCCCACCGGTGATCCACGAGCCTTCACTCGCGCAGGTTATCGGCAACTTGCGCGTGCATTTGCGTCACTGATGCAGGTGTTTTTTCATCGGAATACACGCCAACTGCAACCCCGACGGCGAGTGATAAATCGCCTGTTCATCCCCCACGTAGCCGCACGCGCGATAAAAACTCGCGGCATTCAACGTCGCGTCCAGCACCACCTCTTCAATCGCCAGTTCCCGCGCGACCTGCTCAAGGTGATCCAGCATCGCCTTGCCATACCCGCGTCCGGTGAATGCGGGCAACACGAACAGCGCGCCGACTTCGTTGTTGGCCAGGTCGAGCATGCCGGTGGCCACCGGTTCACCGTTCAACCAGCCCAGGTAGAACGGTTTGTCCATCAGCGCGCTATAGCCGTCCTCGGCCTTGCCACGGGTCCAGAGCGCCATTTGTTCGGCGGTGTAGGCGCCGATGCATTGGCTGCGGATGGCTGCGCGGCGGATGTCAAAAGCGGCGTTGGCGTCGGTGGGGGTGGCGCGTTTTATTTCCAGCATGGGGTCCTTCCTTCATGGATTTCCGTTGCCCGCCCGGGTGAATGAATAACGGAGGTGAGGGAGCTTGCTCCCGCTTTGGCGGGCTCCACACTGCCTCTTGAATGCCGTGCCCCTGACCAACATACATCGAAAACAGCACCCACCACCAAGCCTGGCGCAGACAAAACTGTGGGAGGGGGCTTGCCCCCGATAGCGGTGGATCAGTTATAGATGGGCTGATTGACACGCCGCCATCGGGGGCAAGCCCCCTCCCACAATTTCGATCGGTGTTCTGCGCAGAGTCCCAGCGAGGCCGTTATGATGTGGACTTTCGCTCAACGCCCCAGGAAACGCCTATGCCCGCCCTCACCTTACGCAACGCCCTCCCCGCCGACGCCGCCCGTTGCTACGAGATTGAAATCACCGCCTACGAGGGCGACGAAGCCGCGACCCTGGAAAAGATCGCCACGCGTATTGCGCTATACCCGCAAGGCTTTTTGATCCTGGAAGCCGATAGCGAGGTGGTGGGTTTTATCAACGGCGGCTGCGCCCACGAAGTGATGATGTCGGACGAGGCCTTCAAGGAACTGGTGGGGCATTCGGCCGAGGCGCCGAATGTAGTGATCATGTCGGTGGTGGTCGACCCGGCGCATCAGGGCAAGGGGTATTCCAAGGTGCTGATGAGCGAGTTCGTGCAGCGCATGCGCGCGATGGGCAAGCGCACGATTCACCTGATGTGCAAGGAACGGCATGTGCCGTTGTACACCCGCATGGGCTACTCCTATGTCCAGCCGTCGCCCTCGGATCATGGCGGCATGGCCTGGCATGAAATGCTGATGACGCTTTAACCCACGGAGGGTTTTGCAATGACCGCAGCGCTTATTGAAGTCAGCGACCAGGCCAATCCCGACGCCGAGCGTATTCTCGGCAGCGGCCTGGCTGCGTTCAACGAAGGTATCGCCGGCTACAACGACCGCCTGCCACTGACGGTATTGCTCAAGGATCCCGAGACCCGGCAGACCGTCGGCGGCATCACCGGCAAAACCACCTTGGGCATGGCCTTCCTTGACCTGTTCCACCTGCCCGAGGCCCTGCGCGGCACGGGCCTGGGCAGCCGGTTGCTGCACGCCTTTGAGCACGAAGCCCGGCGTCGCGGCTGCGCGAACGCGGTGCTGTATACCCTCAGTTTTCAGGCCCCGGGCTTTTATGAAAAGCATGGGTGGGTGCGGTTCGGGGAGGTCCCTTGTGAACCGGCAGGCAGCAGTCGCGTGTTTCTGTCCAAGCGGCTGTAACGTCCAGGGCTTTGCCAGGCAGCCGTTTGCAGCCTGGCGTCAGGCCGAACAACCGCCGGTTACCAACTCCCCGACGCCCCGCCACCGCCACTGGAACCACCGCCCCCCGAGGAACTGCTGCTGGAGCTGGAGCCGCTGGAACCCGAACCGGAGCCACCGCCCGAGCCGGACCCCGAGCCGGAACTGGCAATGCTCTGCACAAACACGATAAACGCCACGAAGGAGGCCACTGGAATCGCCACGATCCAGCCCTGATACCCGTGCCCCAGCAGTGTCCCCGCAGCGACGTAGATGGCCATGACTGCCAGCGCACGCAGGAGGAAAAAGCGCGGGCGCTTTTTCCAGGATGCCCTGATGACGAAGAACAACCCGAGGTACAAGCCCAGCACCAACGCCGCGCCAAACGGCCACACCAGCCAATGGATATAACTGACTTCCACGAACCGGTTGGCGATCACCACCCCGGCGATGTAGGCCAACAGCCCTATCACGCAGTAGAACGCCGTGCGCGCCAGCCACAAGGCGCCGAAGGTGGCGCCGCCGATCAGGAGGGTCAGCGGCAGTACCAGCAGGTACATCGGCCATTCCCGGCCACCGGCGAATACCACCAGCGCCACGGTAACGACTGCCGTGGCGATCAACGCCCCCCGCCAGCCCAGCTTGCGCGCCGCAACCAGCACGCCACCGACGGCACCGCACACGAACGCCAGCAATACCGCAAGCGCCTCAAGACTGCCGCCGTGCCCGGCCACCTGCGGCAAGTCACCGCCATCCACCAGGACAACCAGGTCGTCCACGCCCTGCTCGACACCGCCGGCATAGTCGCCCTGGCGAAAGGCCGGGGTGATGTGTTCTTCAATAATCCGGTGGGCCAGCAGGTCGGTCACCGTGCCCTCCAGGCCGTAGCCCACCTCGATGCGTACCTTGCGATCGTCCTTGGCCACCACCAGCAGGATGCCGTCGTTGACATCCTTGCGTCCCAGTTTCCAGGCGCGGAACAGCTGGTTGGCGTAGTCCTCGATGCTCGCGCCACGGGTGGTGGGCACCAGCAACACCGCCACCTGCGCGCCTTTGCGCTGCTCAAGGGCGGCGAGCTGGTCTTGCAGACGGGTGGTGGTGGCGGCGTCGAGGGTGTTGGTGAGGTCGATCACCCGCTGGTCGAGGGCTACGCCGATGGGCGACGTCTCGGCCTGGGCGGTGATAAACAGGCCGGCGGACATCAATACCAGCAGACTCAAGACGGATTGCCGCAACCACCGCATCATGTTTGTTACCTGAAGTTTCTTCCTGAAGGCGCCGACTTTACCCTATCGGCGCTATAACGCGTGACCCAAAGCCATCGACTATCTAAACTGCAGCACACCTAGCAATACGCCATAACTTCGAGATCCCCATGGGCCTACTCCAGCGCAACAACGTCAACGTGATGGGTGACGGGCCCTCGACCCTGGTGTTTTCCCATGGTTTCGGCTGCAACCAGGCCATGTGGAACTACCTTGCGCCGCAGTTCAAAGAGCGTTTTCGCGTGGTGATGTATGACCTGACGGGCGCAGGCCTGTCCGACCTCAACGCCTTTGACAAGGCCAAGTACAGCGCGCTGGACGGCTATGCCCGCGACTTGAACGAGATCATCGAGGCCTTTGCCGAGGGCCCGGTCATCCTGGTGGGACACTCGGTCAGTGCCATGATCGGCACCCTCGCCGACCGCCTGGCCCCCGGCCGTGTCGCCGCCCATGTGATGATCGGCCCGTCGCCACGCTATATCGATGACGATGGCTACGTGGGCGGTTTCAAGCGCGCCGACATCGACGACCTGCTCGACACCCTCGACAGCAACTACCTCGGCTGGTCCAGCGCCATGGCCCCGGTGATCATGGGAGCCCCCGACCAACCGGCGCTGAGCGACGAGTTGACCGAGAGTTTCTGCCGCACCGAGCCGGAGATCGCCAGGCAGTTCGCGCGCGTGACCTTTATGTCGGACAACCGCCAGGACGTGATCGGCCTGCCCACCCCGGTGCTGATCCTGCAATCGAGTGACGACCTGATCGCCCCGGTGGCCGTGGGTGAATACCTGCACAGCGTGCTGCCCAACAGCACCTATTGCCTGGTGGACAACGTCGGCCATTGCCCGCACATGAGCGCGCCGCAGGCCTGCGCGGCGGCCATGGATGCCTTCCTCGCGCCGTGGATGGCAGCACGTGCCGGCTGATGTGTTCGACAGCGCCGCCTGCGCCCTGGCCGTCACCACGGAAGATGGCACGATCCTGCAGGCCAACGCACGCTTCAGCGACTGGCTGGGGTTCAGCATCGCCGAGCTGCAGGGCCGGCGTTTCCAGGACCTGCTGAGCATGGGCGGGAGGATCTTCCACCAGACTCACCTGACGCCCATGCTGCGCATGCACGGCAGCGTCACCGAGGTGAAGCTGGACCTGTTGCACCGCGACGGCCACAAGCTGACCGTGCTGCTCAACGGCAACAAACGCGAACAGGCCGGCTCGGTGGTGTACGACCTGGCGCTGTTCGGCACCACCGACCGCGACAAGTACGAGCGCGAGCTGCTCAACGCGCGCCACCTGGCCGAAGCGCTGTTGCAGGAAAAAACCGCCACCGAAGTCGCGCTGCAACAAGCCCAGGCCGAACTGAACGAGGCCTATGCCATCGCCCAGCGGCGCGCCCTGTTTGCCGAGCAGATGGTCGCGATTGTCAGCCATGACCTGAAAAACCCGCTCACGGCGATCCGCATGGCCTCGGACTTTCTCAGCCGTGGCGAACGCACGCCCAAGGAGCGCCAACTGCTGGGGCACATCGGCCAGTCCTCCGAGCGCGCGCAACGGATGATCGCCGACCTGCTGGACTTTACCCAGGCACGGGTCGGCCAGGGCATCACCATCAAGGCGGCGCCGCTGGACCTGCACGAGGTGATCCATCGCGCGGTGGACGAACTGCGCGTGGCGTTCCCCAAGGCAACGCTGAAGCATCACGCACAGGGCCGTGGCGACGCCTGCCTGGATGCCGATCGCGTGCAGCAAATCATCGGCAACCTGGTGGCCAACAGCGTGGCCTATGGCGATCCGCAACAACCGATCACCATCACCTCGCGCCTGGGTGCCGGCGCTTGCGAAGTGGCGGTGCACAACCACGGCACGGCGATTCCGGCAGGTTTGCTGGCCGGGCTGTTCGAGCCCATGACCCGTGGCACCGACCAGGGCAGCGACGTGCGCAGCGTGGGCCTGGGCCTGTATATCGTGCGGGAGTTGGCCAAGGTCCATGGCGGCGATGTGGCGGTGAGTTCCTGTGCCACGGCCGGCACCACCTTCACGGTGACGTTTCAGAACAGGTAGGCGCTGCCCTGCATGATCGGCTCCACACTGCCCGTCAACACCACACCGCCCTGCCCGTCCCAGTGCACCGTGACCGTACCGCCGTCGCACTGCACCTGCACCGTGGCGTCCAGCAAGCCACGACGGATGCCATTGACCACCGCGCCGCAGCAGCACGAACCGGAACCCAGCGGCACGCCGCCGCCACGCTCCCAGATGCGCAGGCGGATATGCCCACGGTCGAGCACCTGCACGAAATGCACATTGGTCCTGGCCGGGAACAGCGGGTGAATTTCCAGCGCCGGGCCGACGGCGGCCGGATCGATGGCGTTGATGTCGGCCACAAAAAACGTGCAATGGGGGTTGCCCATGCTACACGCCGCCGGGTCGCCCGCCAGCGGTAACCTACCCGTATCCATGGCCTCGGCCAGCGGCACGGCCGACCAGTCCAGGGACGGCGCGCCCATGTCGACCGACACTTGACGATCCGCTACCCGCACGCAGGTCAACAGGCCCCGGTCGGTGCGCAGCACAACCGAATCGCTGCGGGTTTCATGCATCAAACGGTCGGCCACCCCACGCGTGGCGCTGCCACAGGTTTGCAGCGGCGTGCCGTTGGGGTTCCAGAACTTGATGCGCGCAGCGGCGTCTTCGCAGTCGAGCACCACGGCCAGTTGATTGAAGCCAATGCCGGTGTGGCGATTGCCCAGGCGGCGGGCGACCTCGGGGGTGACAGGGTCGTCCAGGCCACGGCGGTCGATGATGATGAAATCGTCGCCGTGGGCGTGCATCTTTGTGAACGGCAAGGTCATGGGCTGTCCTGGGGTCGACCGGTGGGGGAACGGGAGGATACCCTGAACCGCCCCACCCTTATCGAGAGTCAAGCATGCTTATCGTCTTCAGCGGCCTGCCCGGCACCGGCAAGACCACGATTGCCCGCGAGTTGGCGCGCCAGACCGGTGCGGTTTACCTGCGCATCGATGTGATCGAACAGGCGATTCGCGACGCGGGCGTATTGGCAGGTGATGTCGGTGCCAGCGGCTACGGCGTGGCGAATGCGCTGGCGCTGAGTAACTTGCAGTTGGGCCATAGGGTCGTCGCCGATTGCGTGAATCCGGTCGAGGAAAGCCGGGCAGCGTGGGCAGCGACGGCCGCGACGGCAGACGTGGCGCTGGTCAATATTCAGGTGGTGTGTACAGACGCACAGGAACACCGGCGCCGGGTGGAAACCCGTACGGGCGACATTCCTGGGTTGACGCCGCCGACTTGGCAGTCGGTATCGACGCACGAATACGAGCGCTGGGGCCAACCCGTGTTGACCCTGGACACGGCCTCCGTGACAGCTACCGAGGCCGTCGCGTCAATCGTTGCCCACACGGCAATGCCCTAGAGCACACTCCCCATCGCCTTCATCAACACCAGGTCGCGCCCATAAATATCCGGCGCATACACCAGGTCACCCTGACCGTCGACCTGCACTGTCCAGTAGCCCAGCAGCACCGGCACCGGGGTGGCCAGCCGGAATTCATGGGTCACGCCGGTGGCCAGCAGTTCATCGGTGCGCGCGCGTTCGGCCGGGCTGACCAGCAGGTCGCGCAGCAACAGCGGTTGTTCAACCCTCACGCAACCGGAGCTGAACGCCCGTGGGCCTTTGGTGAACAGCGGTTGGCTGGGGGTGTCGTGCAGGTACACCGAGTACGGGTTGGGGAAGCGCATCACGATCTTGCCCAGTGGATTGCGCGGGCCGGCTTCCTGGCGCAGCAGGATATTGCCGGGGCGCGCCCAGTCGATATTTTCCGGCGCCAGCGGGTGGCCTTCGGCGTCGAGCACTTGCAGGTTCTGCTGGCGCAGGTATTCGGGGTTGAGGCGGATGGCCGGGAGTTTGTCCTCGCGCATGATGGTGGGCGGGATGGTCCAGGTGGGGTTGAGGGTCAGCCGGGTGATGCGTGACTTGAGCAGCGGCGTCTGGCGTTCGGCGCGGCCCACCTGCAGGCGGGTCTGCCACACCGGGATGCCGCTCTGGTACACGCTCAGTTGCGCGGCGGCGACGTTGACCAGCACGCCTTCGGGCTCCAGGTCCTGGGCCAGCCAGCGGAAACGCTCGAGGTTGATGCGCAGCTGTTCGCGGCGCATGGCCGGGCTGATATTGAGTTCGGCCACGGTGCCGGCGCCGATCACGCCGTCCGATTGCAGGGAGTGGCTGAGCTGGAAGGCCTTCACCGCCGTGACCAGGTCCGGACCGTATTGTTTGCCGGCGCCCTTGGGTTCTGCAGACAGGTAGCCACCGCTGTGGAGCCGACGGGCCAGTTCCGGGACGCGCGGGTCGTCCATGCCGGGACGCAATAACGGGCCGCTGCCGACCGGATCCCAATGCGGCAAGGGTTGCAGGCGGACGCTGGCATAGGCGTTGCGCAGGCTGCGGTACAGATCGGCGCTGGGGCGCGCCTGGTCAAAGGCTTGCGCCATGTTTTGCAGGCCGAGGGCAGCGAGGGCCAGCACTTCGGTGTCGGGGTCGCGGGTGGGCGGCTGCGAATGCCACAGCGGTTCGAAGCGCGATTGCTGCAGGCGCCCGTAATGCAGATCCTGCAGGGCTTGCAGGTAGTGCTGGCTGATGTCGATGTCGCTGCACAGCACATTGGCCGTGGCATCCGCCGCAGGCAGACTATAGTGGGTGGGGTCCAGCCCGTCATCGGCGAGCAGCTGCAATTGGGCGTGCAGTGCCTCGCGGCGATCATTGGCGGACCACAGCGGCCCATTCCCCTGCTGCTGGTAGAACGCTTGCAGGCGCAGTTGCGTGGCAGCGTCTATCTGCGCGGCAAGGCCGGGGCAGACACCCGGCAGTTGCGCCAGCGCCTGTTGCAGCGGGGCCAGTTCGACCGGCGCCGGCGTCGTGACCGGCAACGGCTCGACCGGCAGCACGTCGGCTGTGGCGACCAATGGTGCAACGAGCAGGCAAATGCTCAAGTAACATGCGTGTTTTTTGAACAATAGCTTTGCTCCAATCCACAGTGGGGGATGTACTGTAGATGCTGACTTTTATATGCCGCCTTGGTTTGGTCACCATGGGCCTGGCTTTACTGAGCAATTCTGCGCTCGCCGCCAATGGCAACCCTCCTTCCTTGTATAACAGCCTGGCGCGCTCGGCTCCAGAACTCAATCCCACCGTACTGAAAAGCGCCCTGAACGCCGTGCAGTGCGCCGTCAATAATGGCGAGGAACGCTCCGAGCGCCTGGCCGTGATTGACTATTCCCAACCTTCAACCGCCCGTCGGCTGTGGATCTTCGACCTGCGCAAGAAAACCCTGGTACTGCGCGACCTGGTGGCCCACGGCGCAAAGTCCGGGGAAAACTTCGCCACCCAATTCTCCAACCTGGAAGGCAGCCATCAATCCAGCCTGGGCCTGTTCCGCACCCAGGAAAGCTACCTGGGCACCCATGGCTACTCGCTGCGCATGGACGGCCTGGAGCCGGGGTTCAATGACCAGGCCCGCGACCGCGCCATCGTGATTCACGCCGCCGACTACGTCAGCCCCTTGTGGAGCAAGCGCGAAGGCCGCATCGGCCGCAGCCAGGGTTGCCCGGCCGTGCGCCCGCAGGTGGCACGCCAGGTGGTGGACAAGCTCAAGGATGGGCAGTTCATGTTTTCGTGGTACCCCGACCAACGCTGGCTGAAGTCCTCGACGTACCTCAATTGCAGACCCCAGCAGGTGGCGAGTAGTCGTACAATCCGTGGCGGTTAGCCTGTCCCCACAGATAAAAGAGAGCTTCGCATGCTTCTACATCAATCGACCTGGATCGAGATCGGGCAGTTCCTGGAACGCAGCCGCACGGTGGTGATTCCCATCGGCTCCAACGAACAACACGGCCCCACCGGCCTGCTGGGCACCGACTGGATGTGCCCGGAAATCATCGCCCATGAGGCGCAAAAGAACGCCGACATCCTCATCGGCCCCACCTTCAATATCGGCATGGCCCAGCACCACCTGGGTTTCCCCGGCACCATTTCCCTGCGCCCTTCCACCTTTATCGCTGCGATTGGCGACTGGGTGCGCTCGCTGGCCGGGCATGGCTTCGACAAGATCCTGTTCCTGAACGGCCACGGCGGCAATATCGCCACGATTGAAGCGGCGTTTTCCGAGCTGTACGCCGAGGCAAGCTTCGGCCGTCGCCCTGCCGGGTTTGCGTTGAAGCTGGTGAACTGGTGGGACCTGGAAGGCGTCACTGACCTGGCGCACCGCCAATTCCCGGTAGGCCATGGCAGCCATGCGACGCCTTCGGAAATTGCGGTGACGCAGTGGGCGTATCCGGACGCGATCAAGTCGGCCGACTACTCCCCGCAGATCGCCAACACCGGGCCGATCCGTGAAGCCCTGGACTTCCGCGCCCGCTTCCCCGACGGGCGCATGGGCTCGGACCCGGCGCTGGCGACGGTGGAGAAAGGTGGGGAGCTGGTGGCACTGGCGGCTCAAGGGCTGGTGAAAACGGTTAACAGCTTCAGCAACGAAGCCAGACCTTAGGCCTTATGCAGATTCAAATGTGGGAGGGGGCTTGCCCCAATGCCAGTCAGTTAAGGAGGAACACTGTAACTGTGGTGAGCGGGCTTGCCCCGCGTTGGGCTGCGCAGCAGCCCCCAATAAGAGCACTGCAGTGTGCCAGACAGCTCCGGGGCCATGTTTTGGGGCTGCTTCGCAGCCCAACGCGGGGCAAGCCCGCTCGCCACAGGTGACGGGTTGCCCGTTCTGTCCCTTAACTGACCGGCATTGGGGCTTGCTCCCTCCCACATGGGTTATCTGCAGTCCTGCGCCACCTGTTCAAGCCGCGACGGCGTAATGGTCGACGCCAGCGGCTTGCGCTCGTACAAAAACACCTTGCCGCCGTCCCCCGCCTTGTAGACCTCCAGCACGTCATCGGCGGCAATCTTGCTGGTCAACACCAGCTTGGCGTGGCGCGAGTTCTGGGTCACCGTCGACGTGATGCCGTGCTTTTCCAGCTTGGGAAGCAGGCATTGCACATAGTCATCCGGGCTCTTGCCGGTTTGCAGAGTCAAGGTCGGATTATTGGGAGCGGAAACACAACCGGCCAGCAACAGGGCCGCGACCGGTACGAAAAAAGAGCGCATGAAAAAATCCTGAGTCTAAAAATAAAGGTTCACATCAACCCGCGCGAACCAGTGCCTTGAGCGAGGCATCGAACTGCTTCAACGCATCGAGCTGCACATCCCGCTGCTGTTCAATCCGCGCGGCAATCTCCGGTGCGGCCTTGTCGTGCACCCACACCGAGGGCACCTGCCTGTGCACCGAGCCTTCGGCCTTGGCGATGTATTGCAGGCTCGCGTCATAAAACCGTGCGATAAAACGCGCTTCGACCTGATCGTTGCGCTGGGTCAGCAATTGGTTATGGGTATCGAGCATCACCACCACATCGGGGCGAGCCTGCACCAGGGCATCCAGGTTGTCGTAGACCGTCACCGACAAAAAGGTTCCCTGCAGCGAGCTGATCAACCAATCAATGGCCAGTTCCGGGTCGGAGCTGTTGACGAACGCCTCGCGGATACCTGCGTCAAGGGCATCCCTGGCGCCATTCAAGGCCATGTCGTGGTAGCGTTCAAGGTAGCTGAGGTTGTCGCGGGTGTTATCGCTTAACAACACCCCCACCGATTGCGCATGCTGCAGGGAGTCTACGCTACCGACGATAGGTAGCAAATGGCCTGCATGCAATTCATCAGCGATCGCTGCGTTATTGACGATCACAGTGCCCAGCATCAGCATCATTAAACCCAGCTGAATCAACGTCCTCATCGCGCATTTCCTTGAACAGCGTCTCGATGCAGGCGATTTTGCGCTTTTCCTGAAAAAACAGAACTTGCGTTGCATGATGGTGACTATTATCTGAACCGATAGTGCTCACATAAAACCTATAAGGACCACGCCATGAAGCCCCACCAGAAAACCTTCGACCGTATCCGCGAAGCCGTCTTGCCGGAGTTTCGCGAGCGGGTCGCCGATTACCTGGTCGAGTATGAACAGGTACTGCTGGATGAGGCGTCGGAAGCCGACCAGGTGCACGCCAGTGCCCAGCAGTTGCGCGGCTACCTGCGTGGCTTGAACACCACGCGGGTGCTGGGCATGGCCGATTGGGAAGACCTGGACCGGCGCGTCATGCAAATGACGGCCAGCGCTACAGCGCAGGACGTTGCAGGTTGACCCACGCCTGCACGGACGGCCGGCGCCACTGGCGCTGCGCATAAGCCACCAACTCGGCAGGTACGCTGTCGCCGTTTAGAATCAGACGATTGAGCATCACCGCCAGGTCCACGTCAGCAATGCACCACTCACCGAACAAGTACGAAGGGTTGCCCGCCAGCAGCACCTGCGCCGCACTGATCAAGCGCCGGGCTGCCCCTTGGGCGTCGGCTGACAACGGCGGCATTTTCTGCCCATAAAACACCACCAGGGTCGAACGCTCCTGGCGAATCGTCAGCAAATCACTGCGCAACCACGCCTGCACCTGTCGTGCCCTCGCCCGCTGTTTGGGATCGGCCGGATACACGCTGGTCTCGGGGTAGGCCTGGTCCAGGTATTCGGTAATCGCGGAGGATTCCGACAAGGCAAAATCGCCTTCCAACAGGGTCGGCACGCGCTGGGTCACGGATAGCTGGGCAAAGTCGGCCGTCTGGTTCTGCGCGGTGTCCAGGTCCAGGGTGACCAGGTCGAAGGCCAGGCCTTTTTCCCGCAGGGTGACGAACACCGACATCGCGTACGGGCTGGTGTAGAGCGAATCAACGTAGAGGCGCAACGGGGGCTGGTTCATAACGGGCTCCTTGGGTGAAGCCCTACGCTACGAGATGCGCGCCAAGAAAGACAATGCGCGGTTTTTATGAGGGCATTCCTGGGTGGAATACCGGGTTAACCGGCAAACCCGCCTTGGTCCAGAAACGCGCGCTCTTCATCCGTGGTGACCCTGGCCAGCACCGCATTGCGATGGGGAAAGCGCCCGAAGCGCTCGATGATCTGCGCGTGCTCCTTGGCCCAGCGGTAAGTGTTGGCATCCAGCTGCTGGTTGAGGGTCAGGGAGCGTTGCTGGTCTTTTGGGTCTTCCGAGTGCTCGAACGGCAAATAACAGAACGCCCGCAATGCCGGCTCAACCTGCTGGTCGAGCCCGGCGTCCACCATGCGCTGGGCATACAGGCGCGCGAGCGGGTCGGTGGCGAACATGTGCGCGGTGCCGCGAAAGGCATTGCGTGGGTATTGGTCGAGCAGGATCAGCAAGGCCAAGGCGCCTTCGGCCGAATCCAGCCAGCTTTCCAGCTCACGCCGGGCGGCTTGCAGGTGGGTGGCGTGGAAGGTATCGCGGAAGGTGGCGTCGAACCCATCGTCCTTGGCGAACCAGCGCTTGGGGCCGGCGTGCTGCCAGAAGTCGATGACGGTTTGAGGGGTGCTCATGCTCAGGGTCTCCGGGTGTGAGTTCACTGAAGGTATCAGAAGCGAGATCAATGGAGGGCAACGCGTCGATTAATGTTATAGGATAACGCCAATTTTCCGCCCTGCCCTGTGATCCCGCCCATGACCGATGCCGTTCCCCTGCGCCAACGCCTGCTCTCCATCGACGCCCTGCGCGGCCTGGTGATCCTGTTCATGCTGCTCGACCACGTACGCGAGACCTTCCTGCTGCATCGCCAGGTCAGCGACCCGATGAGTATCGACAGCACCGAGCCCGCGTTGTTTATCAGCCGCACCCTCGCCCACCTGTGCGCGCCGGTGTTTGTGTTGCTCACGGGGTTATCCGCGTTTTTATACGGCCAGAAATACCAGGGCCGCCGCGATGTGTCGGCGTTCCTGTTCAAGCGCGGGTTGTTCCTGGTGGTGCTGGAGTTCACCCTGGTCAACTTCGCCTGGACCTTCCAGTTGCCGCCCAGCGTGATCTATCTGCAGGTGATCTGGGCGATTGGCATCAGCATGCTCGCCCTCGCCGCCCTGGTGTGGTTGCCGCGCCCGCTGTTGATCGTGCTGGCGCTGGTGATCATCGGCGGGCACAACCTGCTGGATGGGCTGCATTTCGATCCAGGCTCGGCGCTGCATATTCCGTGGACGATCCTGCATGAACGCAGTTGGATTGACGTGTCTGACACCCTGCGCCTGCGCACGACTTACCCGGTGCTGCCGTGGATCGGCGTGATTGCCCTCGGTTACGGCCTGGGCCCGTGGTTTGCCAATGCCACGCTGCCTGCCGTGCGCCAGCGGTTTTTGCTGCTCGGCGGTGTGAGTGCATTGGCGGGGTTTGTGCTGTTGCGTGCGCTCAATGGCTATGGCGAAAAGCCCTGGCAGGCGTATGACAGCGGCGTACAGACGCTGATGAGTTTTTTCAACGTCACCAAGTACCCGCCTTCGCTGTTGTTCCTGGCATTGACGCTGGGAATTGGGTTGTTGCTGTTGCTGGCGTTTGAACGCGCGGGGCATCGACGCTGGATCGGCGTGTTGGCGGTGTTTGGGTCCGTACCGATGTTCTTTTACCTGCTGCACCTGTATGTGCTGAAAGTGCTGTATGTCGCCTGTGTGGCGCTGCTTGGCCTGAACCAGGGCAACTACTTTGGCTTCGACAGTATGGGTGCGGTGTGGCTGATGGCGCTGGTATTACCCCTGGCGCTCTACCCGCCGGTGCGCTGGTTCGCCGGGCTCAAGGCCCGCCGCCGCGACCTGGCCTGGCTCAAATACCTCTGACCTGACACGGATCCAAATGTGGGAGCTCGCCCATACTCATCGTGGCATAGGTATCTACACAATTTTCAGAGACTGGCGAGTTCCCCTGTGGCGAGCGGGCTTGTCCCGCGTTGGGCCGCGTAGCGGCCCCAAAACAGCCGCTATGGAGTTTCTGATACACCGCATTCTGCTTTACTGGGGCTGCTGCGCAGCCCAACGCGGGACAAGCCCGCTCACCACAGGGAGATTTGTCAGAGGCTGAACAGTTGTGTAGATACCCATGGCTATCGGGGGCAAGCCCCCTCCCACATTTTTTACGATATCAAGCCAACTCAGCCCGTAGCTGGCGAGCTGCGGTGACCATATGAATCAACGCCGCCTCCGTCTCCGGCCACCCCCGCGTCTTCAACCCGCAATCCGGGTTTACCCACAAGCGCTCGGCAGGAATCCGCCGGGCGGCCTTGCGCAGCAGGTTGGCCATTTCCGAGGCATCCGGCACGCGTGGTGAGTGGATGTCGTAGACGCCTGGGCCAATGTCATTGGGGTACGCGAAAGCTTCGAACGCGTCCAGCAGTTCCATGTCAGAGCGTGAGGTCTCGATGGTGATCACGTCGGCATCCATGGCCGCGATGGACTCGATCACATCGTTGAACTCGCTGTAGCACATGTGCGTGTGGATCTGGGTTTCATCGCGCACACCCGAGGCGCACAGGCGGAACACTTCGGTGGCCCAGTCCAGGTAGCCTTGCCACTGCGCCTGGCGCAACGGCAAGCCTTCGCGGAACGCGGCTTCGTCGATCTGCACGATCTGGATGCCGGCGGCTTCCAGGTCGACCACTTCGTCGCGAATCGCCAGGGCCAGTTGGCGGGCCTGCACTTCGCGGCTCACGTCTTCGCGCGGGAACGACCACATCAGCATGGTCACCGGTCCCGTCAGCATGCCCTTCATCACCTTGCGGGTCAGGCCTTGGGCATAGCGGATCCACTCCACCGTCATCGCCTTCGGGCGGCTCAGGTCGCCGAAGATCACCGCCGGCTTCACGCAACGCGAACCGTAGCTCTGTACCCAGCCAAAGCGGGTGAACACGTAGCCGTCCAACTGCTCGGCGAAGTACTCGACCATGTCGTTACGCTCGGCTTCACCGTGCACCAGCACGTCCAGGCCGAGGTTTTCCTGCACCTCGACGGCGTGACGAATCTCGCTGTGCATGGCTTCGACGTATTCGGCTTCGCTCAACTTTCCAGCCTTGTACGACTGGCGCGCCAGGCGGATCGACGCGGTCTGCGGGAACGAACCGATGGTGGTGGTCGGGAACAGCGGCAGGTTCAGGCCCGCACGTTGTTTCTCGATACGCTGGGTAAACGGCGACTGGCGCTGGCTGTCCTGGCGGGTAATCGCCGCTACACGCGCTTGTACCGCAGGCTTGTGGATACGCGGCGAGGCAGCGCGGGCCGCCTGCACGGCACGGCTTTCGGCCAGGGCAGCGAGGACGTTGGGCGCTTCAGGCTGGTTGACGGCTTGCGCCAGCACCGCCACTTCAGCGCATTTTTGCACAGCGAACGCCAGCCAGCTTTTCAGCTCGGCATCCAACTGGTCTTCACGGCCCAGGTCCACCGGGCTGTGCAGCAGCGAGCAGGATGGCGCCACCCACAGACGATCACCGAGTTTTTCATGGGCGTGCTGCAAGGTGGCCAGGGCGTTTTCCAGGTCGCAACGCCAGACGTTACGGCCGTTGACCACGCCCAGGGACAGCACTTTATAAGCCGGCAGGCGGTCGAGGATGGTCGGATACTGCTCCGGCGCGCGCACCAGGTCGATGTGCAGGCCATCCACCGGCAGGTTCGCGGCAAGGCCGAGGTTCTCTTCCAGGCCGCCGAAGTAGGTCGCCACCAGCTTTTTCAGCGGGTCACGCTGGATCAGGTTGTAGGCACGCTCGAACGCGTTCTTCCATTCCTGCGGCAGGTCGAGGACCAGGATCGGCTCGTCGATCTGCACCCATTCCACGCCGAGGTCGGCCAGGCGCTGGAAGATCTGGCCGTACAACGGCAGCAGGCGCTCAAGCAGGTCGAGCTTGTCGAAGTCACCGCCCTTGGCCTTGCCCAGCCACAGGTAGGTCAGCGGGCCGATCACCACCGGCTTGACGGTGTGACCCAGGTCGAGGGCTTCCTTAACTTCTTCGAACAACTGCTCCCACCCCAGGTGGAATTGCTGGTCGGCACTGAATTCAGGCACCAGGTAGTGGTAGTTGGTATCGAACCACTTGGTCATTTCCTGGGCATGGGCACCGCCGCAGCAGCTGTCGCTGACGCCACGGGCCATGCCGAACAGGGTGTCGAGGGTGGCCTGGCCATCGGCCGGACGAAAACGCTCGGGGATCACACCGAACATCAGCGAGTGGGTCAGCACCTGGTCGTACCAGGCAAAATCACCGGCGGGCAGCAGCTCAATGCCCGCCTGCTTTTGCAGGGCCCAGTGGGCTTTGCGCAGGTCACGTCCGACCGCACGCAGACCGGCTTCGTCAAGCTCGCCCTTCCAGAACGCTTCCTGCGCTTTTTTCAGTTCACGATCGCGTCCAATGCGCGGAAATCCGAGGGAATGAGCGACTGCCATGACTTACAACTCCACTGTAGGTATTCAATGGCAGCCATTGTCGGCACACGAGCATAGTGAGACAAACTCATTTTATTCCAGATGATCACAAGATCTGCTCATGTTGCCGGCAGTGAATAGATCAACCCATTGCTGGTCTCGTCCCCTCTATTACGCATACCATGGCCCCGAACAAACATTCAAATGAGCACTCATGATCAAAGCCAGCCTGCGTAGTCACCTGACCCTGTGGTTTGCCGGGTTGTCGCTGCTCATCTTATTGAGTGTGGGTTTTTACGTGGGGCACATCGCTACCGAGCAGATGAAACAGGCCAGTGGCAACACGCTGTTGAGCACTGCGCGCTCGACGGCGGCACTGTTGGCTGTGCAATTGCGCGAACGGCAGTTGGAAGTGTCCTTGCTCAGCAAGGCCCCGCTGTTTCGCCGTGGTGACCTGGATGCGCCGGATATCCTGGCCTTGATGGAACTGCGCACGCAATCGCGCGCCGAGTACGCGTGGATGGGAGTTGCCGACGCCGAGGGGCGTGTGCGCCAGGCGGTCAATGGGCTGCTGGTCAACCAATCGGTGCAGCAACGCCCCTGGTTCCAGGCTGGCCTGCGCGGCGAGTACACCGGCGATCCCCACGAGGCGGTGTTGCTGGCCAAACTGCTGCCGGGTGCGGCGAATGGCGAGCCGCTGCGCTTTATCGACTTTGCCGCGCCGATTCGCAATGCCAGCGGCGAGACGATTGGCGTGCTGGGCGCCCATGCCCACTGGCGCTGGGTGACGCAGATCGTCGCGTCCGCCGTGACGCAAAAAGACGCCCTCCCCGATATCGAGGCCTTGATTGTCGACTTCGATGGCAAGGTGCTTTACCCCGAAGCCCTCGCCGGTGAGCAGATGCCTAAAGACAAGCTGGTCACGCCAACCGGCTGGTTCACCGACAACGGCTACGTCACCGCCTCGGTCGCCGTCCCCAGCCCGTCCAACGCGCGGGTGAGCTGGTACATCATGGTGCGCCAGCCGTTGGACGTGACCCTGCAACCGGCGCGCAGCCTGCTGTACAAATTAATGGTGCTCGGCCTGCTCGCAGCGATCATCTTTATCGTGGCTGCGTATTACCTCGCCTCATCACTCAGCCGTCCCATCGAGCGCCTGGCCAAGTCCGCCAAACAGGTGCAGGACCATCAGCCCGGCGCGGTGTTCCCCCAGGAACACCCGGTGCTGGAGATCGCCCAACTGGGGCAATCGCTCACCGGCATGACGCACTCGCTGCTCGCCAAGGAACGCGAACTGCAAGAAACCAACGCCTCCCTGGAAGCTACCGTGGCGCAACGCACCGCCGACCTCACCCAGGCCAACGCCGACCTGCTCAAGCTGGCCACCCACGACGCCCTCACCGGCGTGTTCAACCGGCGCCGCTTCGACGAAAAACTCGCCGAAAACAGCCTGTTGTTCCAGCGTACCGGCCGCACCTTTGCCCTGCTGCTGATCGATGCCGACTACTTCAAGCGCGTCAACGACACCTACGGCCACGCCGTTGGCGATGATGTGCTGTGCCAACTCGCGGCACTGATAGAAAACACCACGCGCGCCACCGACTTCGTCGCGCGTTATGGAGGGGAAGAATTCGCCGTGCTGCTGCCGGAAGTCGAAGCACCGGACAGCCCCGACGTGGTCGCCGAAAAAATCCGCGCGGCCGTGGCGGCCGCGAAGTTCCCGACCGTGAGCCAGGTCACGGTGAGTATCGGCGTGGGCGTGGCAGAGCCTTCTGACCGCGACTCCCTGGCATTGCTCAAGCGCGCGGACATGCGCTTGTATGAGGCCAAGGGCGCGGGCAGGAACCGGGTGGCGTGAGCAAGCCCCCCCTGTAGGAGCGAGCTTGCTCGCGAAGAACACAAGGACACCGCTGGCATTCTGGAAAGGCGCGTTATCGTTGACGTTTTTCGCGAGCAAGCTCGCTCCTACAGAGGTGAGGGGCTCAGCGGTACTACATCAACGGAATCGAATAACTCACAAACACCCGATTCTGGTCCTGGTCCCGCGCTACTTCACTGCGTGACACGCCGTTACGCCAGCCGAACCCGACGTTCTTGAATGTGCCGCTCTGCACCACGTAATCCAACGAGATGTCGCGCTCCCACTCGCTGGCGTCGTTGCCGCTGGTGGTGAGGATGTGCTCGCCCTTGAGGTACATGACCGAGGCCTTCAGCCCGGGCACACCCAGCGATGCGAAGTCGTAGGCGTACTGGGCAAAGGCGGTGCGTTCGCCGGCCTGGATGAAGGTCTGTACGGTACGGTCGGTGTAGAGGTACAGGCTGGCACCGCCCTCGCCTTTGTTCACCAGGCCGCCCTGGTTGAGTTGGGCGAAGTTGCTGTCGTCCGAGACTTGCTGGTAACCGGCAGTGATCGCGTGCGGGCCCAGGGAGTAGATGAACGCGGCGCTCCAGGTGTTGTTGTCGATTTCACCGTTACCGTTCTTGGTATAGCCGCCCAGCTTATAGCCTTCGGCACGGCCGGCGGCGCTGCTGTTTTTACCGTCGGAGCTGGTCTTGAAGTAGCGCAGGTCGGTTTTCAATGAGCCGTATTCGCCCAACGGCAATACGTGGATCAACCCGGCGAAGTGTTGTTGGTAATAGTCTTCGAGGTTGGCGTAGTAGTACTGGACCATCAGGTCCTTGGTCAGCTGGTAGTCTGCACCGGCGTAGGTAAATTTATTGCTTTCCTGGGTAGCGCCCGCCGCTGCCAGGCCACTGCGGTCGCTGGAACCGCGACCGGTGGTGTGCTCAAGCTGGCCGCCGACCAGGGTCAGGTTGTCGATGTCCTTGCTGGTGACCTGCCCGCCTTCGAACGACTGCGGCAACAGGCGGCCGTCGTTGCTCACCAGGATCGGCAGGTTCGGGCGCAGGTAGCCGTAGCGCGCTTCGGTCTTGGCAAACCGCGCCTTGGCGGTGGCGCCGCCACGGGCCCAGTTATCCGTGGCCTTGCCGTCTTCGGTGGGGATCATCGAGCTGCCGACATGGCGCGCGGCGCTGCTGTCGAGGGTCACGCCGAGCATGCCGATGGCGTCCAGGCCAAAGCCGACGGTGCCGTCGGTAAAGCCCGACTGGTAGTTGAGGATAAAGGCCTGGCCCCACTCTTCGGTCTTCGACGGTGCCGCCGTGCCGTCGCGGTTGTCGTTATTGAAGTAAAAGTTACGCATGCTCAAGTTGGCTTTGCTGTCGCTCAAAAAGTCAGCGGACGCCAAGGGGCTCAGGGCAATGCCCAGGCCGCCGGTCAATACACCTAATACATTCAACGTGGCTTTCATCAGGACGAACTCCGGCGCGGAATCCAGGTTCCGGGCGCAAAAAATGGGCAGCAGGATGCCGTCGGCCAAACGTGACGTTGGCCGGGGCGTTAACGGTTATTCAGTTGCTTAGTTGTTAGCGAGTTGAGTGAAGTGAAACCTCCGTAAACCTCAGTCAATCAATCCATGAGCGTCATAAAACGGGTACGGCCCCGGGTAATCCCCGAACACGCCGTTGTGGCTGATCAGGCCCTGTTGCGCATCCCAGCGATGCAACAGATACCCCGCCGGTTCCAGGTTGAAATGCGCGGGCGCGGCGTCCTGCAGGTCCAGCACAATCTGATGGGAGGTGCCGGGGCACACACAACTCAAGCTGCCGCCAAAGCGTCGCTGCATCGGCCGGTGCAGGTGCCCGCACAGCAGGCGTTCCACTTGCGAGTGGCGAGACACAACCGCTTCCAGCGCCGCAGCGTTGATAAAGGGTTCGCGGTCCATATGGCCGATGCCGCTGATAAACGGCGGATGGTGCAGGATCAGCAACGTCGGCGCGTCCGGGCGTCGTGCCAGTTGCGCGTCCAACCAGTGCAATTGGCTGTCCAGCAGCTGGCCGCCGTGCCCACCCGGAATAGTCGAGTCCAGGCCGATCAAACGCAGCGGATGCTCGTCCACCACCCAGTCCAACGGCCCCTCTGCCGACAAAGGCAAGTAGGCGTGATCACGGAATGCCTCGAGCAACGGCCCGCGTGTGTCGTGGTTGCCGGGCACCAGGTAGCACGGCATGTGCAGGCGCGCGAGTTCGGGGTGCAGCACGGCGTATTCATCGGCGCGGCCGAAGTCCACCAGGTCACCGCTGATCACCACAATATCGGGCCGTGGGTGGCTGGCGTTCAAATGGTCGACGGCACGGCGCAGCGCGCCCAGGGTATCCACCACCCCATACGTCAGGCGCTGGCCGGCTTTAAGGTGCAGGTCGCTGATTTGCGCAACAAGAAACGGACGATTCACAAGCAAACTCTCACGCATTCAGGGTGAACAACATGTGCGGCGCAATCGCCAGGGCAATCGGCGCGCCGACGGCGTACAGGTGGTTGTCGCTGCTGTCCACCAGCAGCGGTTGCGGGCCGCCCACGTCCACCAGCAGGCGGCTTTGGGCGCCCTGGAAAAACTGCGCCACTAGATGGCCGTGCAAGTGCCCTTCGCTCTCCATCACCCGCAGGTGTTCGGGGCGGCAGTACACCGTGTTGGGCACGTCGGCGGCCTGCCACGGCAACTCGCCGCCGCAGACTTCCAGGCCATGGGTTGTTCGCGAGGTGACGGCAAAGGCATTGAGGTTGCCGACAAAACCGGCGACGAACGCATTCGCCGGCGTTTGGTAGATCTCCCGTGGGCTGGCCAGTTGCGCGACGCGGCCGTGCTCCATCACCAGGATACGATCGCCCAGGGCCATGGCTTCGCCCTGGTCGTGGGTGACAAATACCGAGGTGATACCGAGGCCGCGCAGCAGTTCATTCAGCTCGCTGCGCAGGCGCTCGCGCAATTGCGCATCCAGGGCCGCCAGCGGTTCATCCAGCAACAGCACTTTAGGGCGCGGCGCCAGGGCACGGGCCAGGGCCACCCGTTGACGTTGGCCACCGGACAATTCGTGGATGCTGCGCTTGCCATGCTGTTGCAGGCCCACCAGTTCCAGCAGTTCCTCGCAGCGCTTGTTGCGCTCCAGAGCTGCCATGCCGCGAATCTTCAAGCCGTAGACGATATTGCCGGCCACATCGAGGTTGGGAAACAGCGCGTAGTTCTGGAACACCATGCCCACGTCGCGGCGCTCGATGGGCAGGCGGGTGACGTCGTCGCTGCCGAAAAAAACCTGGCCCACATCCGGGCGTTCCAGGCCGGCAATCAGGCGCAAGGTGGTGGTCTTGCCGCAGCCGGACGGGCCGAGGATCGCCAGGGTTTCACCGCCTTCGACGGTCAGGTTCAGGTCATGCACAGCCACGGTGCCGTCGGCGAATGCCTTGCGACAGCCTTGCAGGCGGATAGTGATAGCAGTCATCGACGCTCTCCACGGGACAAACGAGCGCTGATGGCCTGCAACGCAATCAGCAGCGGCACGATCATCAGCAAAAAGATAAGGGTGTAGGCGCTGGCGATTTCCAGGCGCGCCGAGGCGTAGCTGTCGGCCAGGCCCACGGGCAATGTCTTGGTCATCGGCGTGTGGAGCATCCAGGTCAGGTTGAATTCGCCCAACGACAAGGTCACCACCATCAGCACGCCGGCCAGAATCCCCGTCCGGCAGTTGGGCACCACCACGCTGAAAAAGCGCTTGACCGGCCCGGCGCCCAGGCTGGCCGCCGCCTCTTCCAGCACTGGCAGTTGCTGGCGTTGCATCACCGCCATCACCGGACGTACCAGGAACGGCAAGGTGAACAACACATGGCCGACCAGGATGAACAACCAGCTGCTGCGAAACGTGCCGAACTGGCCATAGGTGAGCAGCAACGCCAGCGCACTGGCCAGCCCCGGCATCGCCACCGGCAGCACCATCAGTTCTTCGAAGGCACGGCTGAAGCGGTTGTTCATGCGCACCAGCGCATAGGCCGCCGGCACGCCGATCACGCAGACACACACCGCGCACGCCAGGGCCAATTGCAAGGACAGCCATACGGTGGGCGAATAGGCCTGCCACACCTGGATCAACCAGTCGAAGGTCAGGCCGCTGGACAGGCCGACGAAGAAATTGCGCGTCAACCCGGCCAGCAACGACATCAGCACCGGCACCAACATGAACGCGCACACCAGCAAGGTGAACAGCAGTTGCATCACAAACAGCGATGAGCGTTTCACAAGACCGTCCCCGCATTTTTCACCAGGCGTCGCGTGAGCAACAGCACCGCCCAGGTCACCGCGCCGAGCACCACCGACAACGCGGCGGCGACGGCAAAGTTGGCGTAGTTGGTGAACACGTTGTAGATCGCCACCGGGGTCACATTCAGGCGCGTGCCCAAGGTGAACGCAGTGCCGAAGGCGCCCATGGACGTGGCGAAGCAGATCGCGCCGCAGGACGCCAACGCCGGCGCCAGGCCCGGCACGATCACGTCGCAGACCACCCGCCAGTGCCCTGCTCCCAGCGAGTGCGCGGCTTCTTCCAGGCTGCGGTCGAGGCTTTCGCACGCGGCCATCACCGTGAGGATCACCCGCGGAATCGAGAAGTACAGGTAGCCGACAAACAGCCCGGCCAGGGAGTAGGCAAAGATCCAGCGCTCACCGGCCAATTGCAGGCCCAGGGACGCCAGCAGCCCCTGGCGCCCGGCCAGCAGGATCACCAGGAAGCCCACCACCACCCCGGGAAACGCCAGGGGAAACGTGAGCAACGCCACCAACGCCGAGCGCCCGAAAAACTGCTGGCGCGCGAGGAATACGCCGCTGATGCCACCGATCAACAACGCGGTGAACGTCACCACGATCGCCAGCACGCAGGTCTGCGCCAGGCTGCCCAGGTACTGCGCGCTGCTGAGCACCTGCCAATAGCCGCTGCCGTGGCTGTCGCGGCTGTCGGCGCCGAGCAGCATCAAGTGCGCCAGCGGCAACAGCCAGAACGCGAACAGCACCGCAAAGGCCGGGGCCAGCGCCCAGGCCGCTTGTTTTGCCGATGCAGCCACTTACTTGACCTCGTTCAGGTAACGGGCGGCGAAGGCTTCCTGCACAGCGGCCATTTTCTGATAGTCCACCACACTGGCGCGGGCGTAATCGCTGTCGGGCAGGAACTGCGCGGCGACGTCGGCCGGCATGGTCACCGGACGTACCGGGCGCAAGTACGCCTTGGCCCAGAGTGCCTGGCCTTGGTCCGACAGCACGAAGTCCAGCACCTTCTCGCCATTGGCGCGGTGCGGCGCGTTGGCCACCAGGCTCATCACATAGGGCACGCTGATGCTGCCTTCCTTGGGGATCACGAAGGCGACGTTGGCGTTGTCTTTGTAGCGGGCGCGGTAGGCGTTGAAATCGTAGTCCACCAGGATCGGCAACTCCCCGGACAGCACCCGCGCATAGGCGGTCTGCTTGGGCACGATGGGGGCGTTTTTCGCCAGTTTCTGGAAGTAGTCGATGGCCGGGGCGAAGTTGTCCAGGTCGCCGCCCATTGCGCGGTTGATCGCCACGGCAGAGACGTAACCGACGAAGGCGCTGGACGGGTCCAGGTAGCCGACCATGCCTTTGTATTGCGGCTTGAGCAGGTCGGCCCAGCTTTGCGGCACCGGCAGGCCACCCAATGCATCGACGTTGACCATGATGCCCAGGGTGCCGGAGTGGATCGCAAACCACTGGCCGGCGGGGTCTTTCAACCCGGCGGGGATCTGTTCCCAGCCTTTGGGCTTGTAACCCTCGACCACGCCGGCCTTTTGCGCCTGCAAGCCGAAGGTCACGCCGTAATACACCACGTCCGCGACCGGCGCGGCCTTTTCGGCCACCAGTTGCGCCAGGGACTGGCCGGAGTTCTTGTTGTCCAGCGGCACCTGCACCCCCGTGTCGGCAGCGATGGCCTTGAGCTGGGTGCCCCAGTCGGCCCAGTCCGGCGGGCAGTTGTAGCAAATAGCCGTTTCGGCGGCCTGGGCCAGGCTGGCCACACCGCAGAGCAGCACGGCGGCCAGGGTTTTACTGAATGCGCGCATCAAGGGACTCCTCAAAGGGTTGGGTACTTTCGCCCGGCCGGATATGGCAAGGCAGGCAATGGGAAACCGGGTCGTTACCGGCGATCTGCGCCAGCAGTTGGTCAATCACCGTGCTGGCCAGCAGCGCGATGGGCTGTACCACGCTGCACAGGGTCGGGTGCATCTGGGTGCCGAGGGCGATGCCGTCAAAGCCCATCACCGACAGTTGCCCGGGCACATTCCAGGCGTTGCGGCGCAGCTCGGCGATCAGGCTGATCGCGAGGAAATCGTTGGAACACACCAGAGCGCTGGGGGCGTCGGGGCCGTTGAGGTACGGCTGGATGGCAGCGAATTCGGCCTGGGTATGGGCGGGCATTTCGATCACCGCGCGGCTGTTGAGACCGTATGCCTTCATCGCGTCGCAGTAACCGGCATAGCGCAGGCGTGCGCGGTCGGACTGCAAGGCGGGGCCGGCGACCATGCTGATGCGTCGATGGCCGGCCTCCAGCAGGTAGCGCGTGGCCAAGGCCATGCCGGCGCGGTTGTCCACCGACACGGCGCTGTAGTTGGGATTGCTCGGTTGGTGATAGGCCAGCACGAACGGCGTCCGTTCGGTATTCAGGCTGCTGAGCACGCTGTTGCTTTCGGCATCGGTGACCGTCAGCACCAGGCCGTCCACGCGCTGGCGCAGCAGTTCTTCCACTACGATGCACTCGCGTTCGCTGCTGTAGTCGGTGGTCGCCAGCACCAGGCTGTAGCCACGCAAGCGTGCGGCACGCTCCATGGCCTGGAACTGTTCGGCGAATACCGGGTTGAGCAGGTTGGGCACCACCACGCCGATCAACTGGGTGGTTTGCAGGCGCAATTGGCGGCCGAGCAGGTTGGGCCGAAAGCCCAACTCACGGGCGGCGGCGAACACCTGCTCACGGGTCGCCGGGCGCACCTGGTCGGGGGAGGCAAAAGTGCGGGCGGCGGTCGCGCGGGATACGCCGGCCAATCGCGCGACGTCTTTCAAATCAGTCATGGTCACTCGCTTGAGATCGATCTCATTGGCGAGGACAGTAACGGCGGAATGTGGCAGGAAGGTGGTGGGCAGATGACGGTTTGATGGCAGTGCAGCAGAGGTACCTGGGGCCAAATGTGGGAGGGGGCTCGCCCCCGATAGCAGAGGGTCAATAAAGAATAGGCTGGCTGATACACCGCTATCGGGGGCAAGCCCCCTCCCACATTAGAGCGGTGTAGATGCATAGATAGTCATACTCAGTGGTTAGGATCGTAAAGCTGGCGCAGCAAAATCCGCCCACTAACCTTTCGATTCGATCCAAGTGCGGGCACAATGCGTGTCCTTTTTTGGCAGGCACCGCCGCAGGCTCTCAAAAATGATCAAAACGCCGTACTACCTCATCGATAAACAGAAGCTTCTGGTCAACATGCAGAAGATTGCTTACGTGCGCGAGCAGTCCGGCGCCAAGGCCCTGCTGGCGCTCAAGTGCTTTGCCACCTGGTCGGTGTTCGACCTGATGCAGGAATACATGGACGGCACCACCTCGTCGTCGCTGTACGAGTTGAAGCTCGGTCGCCAGAAGTTCGAAGGCGAGGCGCACGCCTACAGCGTGGCCTGGGCCGACGATGAAATCGAAGAGATGCTCGATAACTGCGACAAGATCATCTTCAACTCCATCAGCCAGCTGCAGCGTTTTGCCGAGCGCAGCGAAGGCAAGACCCGCGGCCTGCGCGTCAACCCGCAGGTGAGCAGCTCCGACTACCTGCTGGCCGACCCGGCGCGTCCGTTCAGCCGCCTGGGCGAATGGGACCCGGTGAAGATTGAAGGCGTGATCGAGCAGATCTCCGGCTTCATGTTCCACAACAACTGCGAGAACGGCGACTTCAACCTGTTCGACCAGATGCTCAATACCATCGAAGAACGCTTCGGCGCGCTGCTGCACAAGGTCAACTGGGTCAGCCTCGGCGGCGGCATCCACTTCACCGGTGAAGGCTATGCCATCGACGCCTTCTGCCAGCGCCTCAAGGCGTTCTCGCAGAAGTACGACGTGCAGGTCTACCTGGAACCCGGCGAAGCGGCGATCACCAACAGCGCCTCCCTGGAAGTCACCGTGCTCGACACCCTCTACAACGGCAAAAACCTCGCCGTCGTCGACAGCTCCATCGAAGCCCACCTGCTGGACCTGCTGATCTATCGCCTCAACGCCAAGCTGGCGCCGAGCGAGGGCGAACACACCTACATGGTGTGCGGCAAATCCTGCCTGGCCGGGGACATCTTCGGCGAGTATCAATTTGATCGTCCGCTGGCCATCGGCGATCGGCTGTCGTTCATCGACACCGCGGGCTACACCATGGTCAAGAAAAATTGGTTCAACGGCCTGAAAATGCCGTCCATCGTAGTGAAACAACTCGACGGTACAGTCGAAGTGGTTCGTGAATTTGGTTACGACGACTACCTGTCCAGCCTTTCGTAAGCTGGCGGATAAAGGAGAGATAAAGCAATTGAAAAAGAACGTTCTTATCATTGGTGCAGGAGGTGTCGCCAAGGTGGTGGCCCACAAGTGCGCGCAGCACAACGACGAACTCGGTCGTATTGCTATCGCGTCGCGCAACATCTCCAAATGCCAGGCCATCATCGACAGCGTCAAGGCCAAGGGTAGCCTCAAGGTTCCCGCCGACATCCAGGCCTTCGCGCTCAACGCCCTGGACGTGGAAGCGACCAAGGCCCTGATCCGCGAGACCGAATCCCAGATCGTCATCAACGTGGGATCCGCGTTCCTCAACATGTCGGTACTGCGTGCCTGCATCGACACCGGCGTCGCCTACCTCGACACCGCCATCCACGAAGAGCCGGGCAAGGTCTGCGAGACCCCGCCGTGGTACGGCAACTACGAATGGAACCACCTGGAAGAGTGCAAACAGAAGAACATCACCGCCATCCTTGGCGTGGGCTTCGACCCGGGTGTCGTCAACGCGTACGCCGCGCTGGCGCAGCAACAGCATTTCGACCGCATTGATTCGATCGACATCCTCGACGTCAATGCCGGCTCCCATGGCAAATACTTCGCCACCAATTTCGATCCGGAAATCAACTTCCGCGAATTCACCGGGCAGGTGTGGAGCTGGCAGAACAGCCAGTGGACCAGCAACACCATGTTCGAAGTCAAACGCACCGACGACCTGCCGGTCGTGGGTTCGCAGAACCTCTACCTCACCGGCCACGATGAAGTGCACTCGCTGTCGAAAAACCTCGACGTGCCCAACGTGCGTTTCTGGATGAGCTTCGGCGAACACTACATCAACGTGTTCACCGTGCTGAAAAACCTCGGCCTGCTCTCCGAGAAGCCGGTCACCACCGCCGAAGGCCTGGAAGTGGTGCCGTTGAAAGTGGTCAAGGCCGTGCTGCCCGACCCGTCTTCGCTCGCCCCGGGCTACACCGGCAAGACCTGCATCGGCGACCTGGTCAAAGGCACCAAGGATGGCCAGCCGCGTGAGATGTTCATCTACAACGTGGCGGATCACGAAGAAGCCTTCGCCGAGACCGACAGCCAGGGCATCTCCTACACCGCAGGCGTTCCACCGGTAGCCGCCGCGCTGCTGGTCGCCCGGGGCGAGTGGGATGTGAAACACATGGCCAACGTCGAGGAACTGCCGGCTGAGCCGTTCCTCAAGGCGCTGGACGTGATGGGTTTGCCGACTCGGATCAAAGACGAGAACGGTGACCGTGCCTGGGATGCGATTGCCTGATAGGCGATAGTTGACCGAACAAAAAAATGCGCCCGAAGGGGCGCATTTTTTGTTGGGGCTCACACCAATCTCAAAGAATGATGAAGATCAAAATGTAGGAGCGGGCTTGCTCGCGAATGCGGTGTGCCAGTCGCCAGATGCAGTGACTGGCACAC